>CAYRVM010000126.1:0-4905 GCA_964427575.1 uncultured Oscillospiraceae bacterium
TGTGACGCAACAATTTTTTCGAAACTTTCTAAATAATTCATTTCATACCTCACTATTTATTAATGATTTAACTAAATACCCTTGATTTGATTGATTTTCCCGCCAGCTATTATCATTAATTTTTCAATGTCAGATAAATCTGCAATAGCTTCGAAAGTAAATCCTTGAGTGGCATTGATAATTTGGATAGTCGAATTATCTATTTGGTCTATAATATTATTAATTTTTAAAGCATCTCCCAATTTGAATTTATCATAATCATCTTTATTAGCAAAGACGAGTGGAAGAATCCCGCTATTTATTAGGTTAGATCTGTGTATTCTAGCAAATGATTTGGCAACTACTGCAATAACTCCTAAGTGAAGCGGAGCTAAGGCTGCATGCTCTCGACTTGATCCCTGACCATAATTTTCGCCGCCAATAATTATACTTTTATCTACCTCGCCACAGCGTTTAGCAAATTCTTTGTCAATTCCGCTAAAACAAAAGCCAGAGAGATAAGGAACATTTGATCTATATGGCAATAATTTTGAGTCAGAAGGCATTATATCGTCAGTTGTAATGTTATTTCCAACAATTAATGTCACACTACCAGCGAGATTTTGTTTTAATGAGGTATTTTGAGGGAAAGGTTTAATATTTGGTCCCATTTCAACTTCTACATTGGATTTATTAAATCCATTTGGATAAATGGTAAAGCTTTCAATATTTTCAAAAGTTTCATCTTCAACGTGAGGTAATGGAATTCCTGCTTTTCTACCATCAATTAAATATCCATAAATTGCAGACACAGCCGCAGATTCTGGGCCTAGTAGGTAGACGTTAGCATTACCCGTTCCACTTCTGCCTTTAAAGTTTCTATTAAAAGTACGCAGGGAGATAGAATTTGATTTGGGAGATTGGCCCATACCAATGCAAGGTCCACAAGCATTTTCTAGAATTCTAGCCCCAGAATCAATCATTTTACCTAGCGCACCGTTTTTAGCTAACTTACTTAAAATCTTACTAGAGCCGGGTGTTATAACAAGACTGACATCTGGATGAACTTTTCTTCCGTCCAATATTCCAGCAACTTTCATCAAGTCAGAGTAAGATGAATTTGTGCAACTCCCAATTGCCACCTGATCAATTTTAATAGGACCAATATTTTCGATAGAATCCACATTATCTGGACTATGAGGCATAGCGGCTAATGGAACTAACGTACTTAAATCGACAATAAGCTCTTCGTCATACACAGCGTCTGCGTCTGCCGAAAGCGGTTTATATTGAGATCCTCTTCCTAAGGATATTAAATACTTTTTAGTATTATCATCGCTAGGGAAAATAGAAGTAGTGGCTCCAAGTTCAGCACCCATATTTGTGATTGTAGATCTGTCTGTGACTGATAAAGTTGAAACTCCGTCGCCAGAGTACTCAATAATCTTTCCAACACCACCTTTGACTGTAAGGACTTTTAAAACGTGAAGTATGATATCTTTGGCACAAACCCAAGGATTAAGAGATCCAATTAGTTTTACATTAATTACCTTTGGAACAGCAAGGCTATATGTTCCTTGGGCTATCGCAACGGCAACATCGAGGCCACCAGCGCCAATAGCAAGCATACCTATACCACCGCAAGTTGGAGTGTGACTATCTGATCCTAGAAGGGTTTTGCCTGGAATGCTATAACTTTCCAAGTGTAGTTGGTGACAGATTCCGTTACCAGGTTTTGAAAATATTATTCCATGTCTCTTAGCAACACTCTTAATAAATTCATGATCATCAGCACTCTCAAAACCTGCTTGAAGAGTGTTATGGTCAATATATGCTACAGATAATTCAGTTTTGATTTTATCTGCTTCCATTGCTTCAAGCTGAAGATAGACCATAGTACCAGTAGAATCTTGAGTTAAAGTTTGATCAATTTTAATAGTTATTTCATTTCCCAAGTTCATGGATCCAGAGACTAAATGTTCTTCTATAATTTTATAAGCTAAATTTTTACCCATTATAATCACTCCTATTTTGTTAAATTATATTTATGTATACAATTATACAATCCGCCAATAAATAAGTAAAGAATATTAAATGTATTTCGAAATATTTTAATAAATAAATATATAAATATTTTGACGCTAATACTTGAAAAAGATAGAAGAGAAATATATAATGATGAATAATACACACGAACAACAATATATAGATATTATTCATTATATTGAGAATGTGAAAATGGAGGCAGAAAATGAAATTGGTTGTTAAAAGAGATGGTAATGAAGTAAGCTTCAACCCAGAAAAAATCAGGATTGCTATTGAAAATGCTATGCTGGAGACTATTGATGGAGTGGACATTAAGCTTGCAAGCGAAATAGCTTCAAATATTGGCAAGCGAATTATCAAGGCAGAACGCAAAATTAATGTTGAAGAAATACAGGATTTAGTTGAAGATTATCTAATGGCAAGCGATAGAAAAGATGCTGCCAAAAAGTTTATTATCTATAGATACGAGAGAGATAAATCTCGAGACGCTAGAAAAAGAAGAGATGGAAGAATCTTAACAGATGAATTTGTTAGCAAGTTCAAACACATGCCTTCACCCATGAATCAATTAGGAAGTTTTGTTTATTATAGAACATATTCAAGATGGGTTCCACTTGAGCAGAGAAGAGAATATTGGTGGGAAACAATAAGAAGATCCGTAGAATATAACTGTAGCTTAGTTCCAACTTCAAAAGAAGAAGCGGAGAAGCTATACAAAAATATTTTTGAAATGAAGCAATTTCTATCAGGAAGAACATTTTGGGTAGGAAGCACGGATGTTTCTAAATTCTATCCTATGTCAAATTATAATTGTTCTTTTCAAGTAATAGACAGTTTCGCATCTTTCAAGGACATTTTTTACTTGTTGATGGTTGGATCAGGAGTTGGCGTAAGAGTTTTAAAATCGGATGCTGAAAAACTTCCAATGATTAGGACAGATATAGAAATAATTCATGAATCATATACACCAGTAGCTAAACCAATTAGACAAGACAGTACATCTTTAGAATTCACAAAAAATGATACAGTTAAAATCACAATTGGAGATAGCAAGGAAGGCTGGGTTCAGTCATTAGATTACTTTATTAGGGCTTTCTATAGCACAGAATATAGGAAAATAAATACAATAATTCTAAACTATGATCATGTAAGAAGCAAAGGTGAAAAACTTAAAACATTTGGAGGAACAGCAAGCGGACATAGCAGCATGAAAAACATGTTTGTTAAAATCGATAAGATTATCCAAAAGGCTGCGGCAAGAAGCACAACTAACAAAGTCAAGCTTAAACCAATAGATTGTTTGGATATTGCTAATATTATAGGGGAAAATGTTGTAGTTGGTGGCGTTAGAAGAACAGCTGAGATAGTACTAATTGACCAAGATGACAAAGAATCTATAATGGCTAAATCTGACCTATATAAAAAAGTCGATGAAAAGTGGGTAATGGACCAAGAAATAGCTCACAGACAGATGAGTAATAATTCAATTTATTATACAAGAAAGCCAACAAGGGAACAGCTCCATTGGCATCTGCAGCAGATGAGATATTCGGGTGAACCAGGTTGGGTAAATGAAGAAGCTGGAGCAAAGAGGAGACCTAATTTTGCAGGTGTAAATCCTTGCGCAGAAATCCTTTTAGATTCAAAGGGACTATGCAATTTAACTACACTAAACGTTATGGCATTCGTCAGCGATGGCGTACTAGATTATAAAGGATTGATGGAAGCCCAGAAACTATCTGCAAGAGCAGGCTATAGAATGACATGCACAGAACTAGAAATTCCAGAATGGGATGCAGTTCAACGAAGAGATAAATTGCTAGGTTGCTCATGGACAGGTTGGCAGGATATGGTTAACGCGCTAACTCTTAGCGTTGAGGATCAGGAAAAACTTTTAAGAGATTTGAAGGAATCAGCAAGAAAAGCAGCAAAGGAATACTCAGAAGAACTAGGACAAAAGGAACCATTGCTTATAACAACAATTAAGCCAGAAGGGACCTTGAGTTTGCTTCCAGTAGTTTCAAGTGGAGTTCATTTTTCGCATTCTCCATACTTCATCAGAAGAATTAGAATTAGCAGCGATGATCCGTTGACAAAAGTATGTGAAGAATTAGGATATCCAGTATTCCCAGAAGTAGGGCAAGATTCAGAAACTTGTACGACAAAAGTCGTAGAATTCCCAGTAAAGGTACCAGATGGTAGAACAAAGGACGATGTTTCAGCACTAGAACAATTAGATATATATAAGAGATTTATGACCCATTATGTAGAGCATAATTGTTCAATAACAGTGCACGTAAAAGATTCAGAATGGGAAGGCGTAGAAGAGTGGGTATGGAACAATTGGGAAGACACAGTGGCCCTATCATTCCTATCATTTGAAGACAACTTCTATGAGCTATTACCATTTGAAGCAATAACAGAAAAAGAATATAACAAGAGAGTAAAAGAAATGAAACCGTTTATCCCATCTCTTATTTCGAAATATGAGAGGGAAGAAGTTGCTTATGATATTGGAAATGATGGATGTGAAGCCGGGGTCTGCCCCGTTCGCTAGCTGATTTTCCGTGAGACTTTGTCACTAAAAACCCCCATCCGATGCTCATGTACCGAAAGTACATTCCGCTTCGGTGGGGGTTTTGTTCCTCGTCTCACGAAAAATCATCGTCGCGAATGATATATATTTATATATCCGATTTATGACTTCATAAATTCCGCCCTCTGAGATGCTCACGTACCGGAAGTACGTTCCGCTTCCCAGAGGGCTTCTTTATTCGTCTTATGGGTTTTTATCTGCGCAATCTTACCTTTGAATTTCTACTGCTAAACCCCCATCCGATGCTCATGTACCGAAAGTACATTCCGCTTCGGTGGGGGTTT
>CAYRVM010000127.1:0-4901 GCA_964427575.1 uncultured Oscillospiraceae bacterium
CAGATGCTTTTACTTTTTTTGAAACCTCAATTATCTGTTCGTAGGATTCGACTGAACATGGGCCTGCAATAACGCTGAATCTTCCTGCCCCAAATGCCCCATCTCCTACTTGTATCAAAGCATCTTCCGCGTGGAACTTCCTGTTTGCAAATTTAAATGGTTCAGATATTCTCTTTACATCTTCAACTATTTCATTTGCTCTGAGAAGGTCTATATCAATGCTTAATGTATCCCCTATTAATCCAATCAGAGTGGTATTTTCACCTTGGCTATAGTTTATTTCAAAACCCTTTTGTTTGAAATGATCGATGAAAATGTCAACTTTTTCTTTGTCTGGGTTTCTCTTTAAAATTATTATCATAATTAATCCTCCAAATTATTTTATAAGTGATCCTCGTAGTTCCCGAGGAATTTTATTTCAGAAAGTTCCATCTTGAACATTATTAGGATAGCTTTTATTTTATCGTCGTTTATATTTCCTTTAATATCCATGTAGAACCTGTATTCCCAAGGCTTTTCTTGGATAGGTACTGAATGAATATTTAAGATATTTATATCATAATCAGACACCGCTGATAAAATATTTGCCAAGAATCCGCTCTCATGTGGAACTATAAAACTGATTGAAATTCTATCAGCGCTAGTCTTTATAAGTGGTTGCCTTGTTACGGAGATGAATCTCGTTTTGTTGTCCTTTACGTTATTAATACCTTTCTTTAGTATTTCTAGGCCATAGATTTCTGCTGAGAACTCGGAAGCGATTGCTGCTTGAACTGGATTATTGTCATGAATAATTCTCTTTGCAGCAACTGATGTGTTTGGTTCAGGTATTGTATCAAATTTCATTTTATCTATATATTCAGAGCACTGGCCCAATGCCTGCGGGTGTGACCTAACTATTCTAATTTCATTGATATCCGATTCCTTAATTCCTAATAGGCAATGGCTAATAGGAAGTACAATGTTTTCTGAAATATATAGTCCATTATCTAGCATTCCATCGTAGACATCAGCGACTATTCCTTCAGTGGTATTATCGATTGGCAAGACGCAGGCGTCGTATTCTCCACTCTTTAGCGATGCTAGGACTTCGGTAAATCTTTGGAAGCCTTCGTGTTTAGCATCTGGGTACATCTTCTTCGCTGCTAAGTGGGTATAAGATCCTGTAAGCCCCGCAAATGCTACTTTCTTCGGTGCTATAAATGATAAAGGTGCTGCTCCAATAATCTGCTCGATTATAGCATCCGAACTAAGCCCTTCGTACTGTGTCTCTCTACTTTGCCTCATTATAGTTTTAAAAAGTTGCTTGATTCTATTCTCATTCTTTTGGGAGACATAATTTGCTACTCTAGATAAAACTTCATTTTCTCTAACTTTATTCAAAATCTTAGTATCAGTTTTTTGCTTTTCTTTCAATATGTTTGAAACAACGTCCATTCTGCTTTCATATAGCTTGCAAATTTCTTTGTCTATATTATCGATCTTATCTCTAAGACCATCTAATTCCATTTTTTCATCCATAGCACGCGCCCTCAACTACAATGTCTGATATCGCAATTGCTGCAATTGCTTCGATAACTGCAATTCCTCTTACTGCTATGCAAGGGTCGTGTCTTCCAGTTATTGAAAGCTCTGCCATTTCACCGGTAGCTACGTTTACTGTCTCTTGAGTTTTGCCAATAGAAGGTGTGGGCTTGAATGCGACGGTAAAAATTATTGGGGCGCCAGTTGAAATACCACCAAGGCAACCACCATTATTATTAGTCTTTGTTGAGATTTTTTCATTAGCTGAAACAAAAGCATCGTTAACTTGAGACCCGCTTTTAGAGGTCATCTCAAAGCCTAATCCAAATTCTATTCCTTTTACTCCAGGTACTGCAAACGCCAAGGCTGCAATTTTGCTTTCTATACTTTCCATCATAGGATTTCCTAGTCCAGGTTTAATTCCAACTATTGCACATTCAACTTGCGCGCCTACTGAATCCAATGAATCACTTGCTTCGATAATTTTTAAAATTGCCCTTTTTAGAGCTTCATCATTTATATAAGCAAGCTCTTTACTCTTCAATTTGTCGAATAGTTCTTTATCCAGACTTTTTTCAGCATACGCGATAAAGCTATCTTCTTCAATGTCTGCAATGCTTCTAAAATGAGCTCCTATTTCTATATCTTTAGTTTTCAAATACAATTTACATAGCGCTCCGCAAAACACCAGTGGAGCTGTCAGTCTCCCAGAGAAATGTCCACTTCCGCGCATATCGTTAAAGCCTTTATATCTAATATTCCCAGTATAATCTGCATGGGAAGGCCTTGGTATGTCCTTAAATTCATCGTAGTCCTTGGATTTTGTATCCGAGTTTTGGATGATACCGCAGATCGGCGCCCCAGTTGAAAATCCATTGTAAACGCCCGAGATGATTTTCACCTGGTCGCTTTCATTTCTCTTGGTTGCAAGTGATCCACCGGGAGCCCGCCTAGCCATTTCCGCAGAAATGAAAGCGTCATCGATGGCCACGCCAGCTGGAAAGCCATCGATGACGGCGCCGACTGCCTCGCCATGCGATTCCCCGAATATTGAAATCTTTATGATTTTACCAAATGTCGAGCTCATCAGTTTCACCTCCTAGGCTTAAGTAATCTTTAAAATATTTTGGATAAGATTTATTTATAGCATTAAAGCCATCTATTCTTACAGGATTTTTACTATGCAGTGCAGCAATTGATGCAGCCATTACAATCCTGTGATCCTTATAGCTGTCTACATGGCCGCCTTCCAATTGAGATTTACCATTAATTATTAGGCTATCACAATCAATTTTAACATCAGCACCAAGCTTTGACAACATTTCAGCCGTAGCCTCCAATCTGTCACTTTCCTTAAATCTAAGGCGGCCGCAGTTGTCTATTCTGGTTGTCCCACTTGCATATGAAGCAACAACGGCGACTACAGGGATTATATCAGGAATTTGTGCCGCGTCTATCGTGATTCCATTGAGTTCACCCTTTGAGACAGCTACAACCTTCACATTAATATCAGTTCCATTATTTTTTATAGTCTTTTCACATGTATTTACCTCGGCTCCAAATTTCTTGAGTATATTGATTATTTCCATATCACCTTGAAGCGAGCTTGAGTTCAAACCATAAATTTCGATATCCCCATTGATTGCGCCTGCACATAGCCACGGTGAAGCTTGAGACCAGTCGCCTTCTATTTCATATCCGCAATTCGTATATTTCTGATTGCCTTTAATATTAAATTTTGAAATATTGTTTTCAACTTCCTCTTTCAACTCGATTCCGAATGCCTGCATCACAGAAATTGTTATATCTACGTATGCTCTAGACTCAAAAGGCGGAAGAATTTCTAAAGTTGAGTCGCCATCGCAAATTGGTAATGCCAAAAGCAAGCCAGTAATATATTGACTACTAACATCCCCAAGGATTTTGTAATTACCACCTTTTAGCTTTCCATCGAGTTTTAGCGGTAATGATTTTCCTTCCGGATGAAAATAAGAAATTTCATTGTCATCAAAGATTTTATAATAAGTATTTATAGGCCTTATGGGAAGTCTCCCATTGCCTGTAAGCTCTACTTTAGAGCCCAGCGCAGTTAAAACTGGTATGACAAACCTTAAAGTTGAACCTGATTCGTTACAATTAATTTTTGTAAACTGCTCATTAGAAAAATATTTGCTTGGGTAAGCAACACCAGTAATTGAAATCGAATCTCCATTTATTTCTATTTTAGCTCCAATGGCTCGCATTGCTTCTATGGTTGCTATAATATCCTCAGAGAAAATAGCATTTGTAATTTTCGATTCGCCCTTACATAAAGCTGCGCAAATCAATGCTCTGTGCAAAAAACTTTTCGATGGAACTGCCTTCACTATTCCCTTCAAATGTTTAGGTTTAACCAAAATATCTTTGGCCATTAATTTCGATAACTCAGATACTTTAATATGATGAATCAAACTTTCCCCAATTGATTTCAAAAGTATAAATCTAATTGAAGCGCCGCTCATTTTTTTATCAGTTTGCACAGCCTGCATTATGGATTTTATATCTTCATCAGATTCGGTCGGCAAGTCAAAGGATCGGCAAATGCTGATAATTTCATGCGCTGTGCCTTCTTCGGTAATACCCATTCGCTCCCCTAATTGAGCTGCCATAACCATACCAATTGATACCGCATTGCCGTGAGTATACTTTATAAAATTACCACACTTTTCAATCCCATGTCCAAAAGTATGCCCGAAATTAAGGAGCATTCTTTCCCCTTGATCCTTTTCATCTTTTGCAACAATTTCCGCTTTTATGCTGATGCATCTATATATTAATTCTTCTAAATTTGTTTCATGTTTATTCTCTTTAATTAAATTAAAAAGCTCTTTATCCTTAATTAATCCATATTTTATAACTTCCGCCATTCCATCATTAAATGTATCTCTGCTTAAAGTGATCAATAAATTAACATCTATGATTACAGCACTCGGCTGATAAAACATTCCTATTTGGTTTTTCCCATGTTCAGTATCAACACCAGTCTTCCCGCCAACAGATGAGTCAACTTGAGCCAGCAAGGTTGTCGGAATTTGAATGTACTTAATGCCTCTTAGATAAGTTCCTGCGGCAAACCCAGTAATGTCTCCAACTACACCGCCCCCAAGAGCAATAATGATATCGTCTCTAGAAATTCCGAATTCAAAAAGTTGATCGTAAATTTTCTTCACTGTTTGGAGGTTTTTGCTTTCTTCCCCTGCTTTGATAATATGTGTTCTAACTTGATAACCTTCTTTTTTAATAATCTTAGTTAGAGCTTCTCCGTGCATAGGAAATACATTAGTGTCGGAAACAATTAAAACTTTTCCGGCACATTTTAATTTCTTTAGGTACTCACT
>CAYRVM010000128.1:0-4866 GCA_964427575.1 uncultured Oscillospiraceae bacterium
GAGGCTTCTTCAGGCCCAGCCGCGATCAAAAGCAAATTCGCCGTCTGGACCTTCATGGTCTCTACCGAGACCACCGGGGCTATATTCTCAACCCGCGACACCCCGGCCGCCTCTCCCCACTTAACCTCCTCCCAACTATACCCTTCGGGCGTCATAAACTCCGCTAGCGTGTCCCCCTGCCAATCATCCGTCACCTTCAACCTAACCTGAAACTCCCCAACCCCGACCTTCTCAAACTCAACCTTTTTGCCGCTCCCAAACGACAGATCCTTATATTCCGAAGTAATCCCAATTCCAGAAACTCCAAAGTTACTCCCAATACCCTGTTCAGACGTGACCGACAAATCCACAAGTTCCCACTCGCGAACAGTCGCGTCCCCATCCACCGAAACCGTCATGTCCTCAACCACAATCTTAGCAACATTTGAACCCTTCTCGCGAGTGTACGAAGTCTGAAGACCGAGCACCGGCTCGGGGGCTAAATCCGGCTTGACCACAAACTGCTTCCTAACCTCGTCCACCTGTCCCCGGCTGTCCTTCGCATAGATATAATACTCAAAATACTTATCGGATTTACCCTCCGATATCCCCGCGAGCTGCTCCCAGTCCTTTGTCAAAAACAAAATCTCATACTCAGCAAAATACTGCAGCTCAGCGGCGCTATGCCCTGTCTCGCTCCCGCTCACCATGGCCCTCGCCTTCACCGTCTCACTGCACACAGCCCCACCCGTTACCGCAGCGGCAACAAACACAGAAGTATCCGCCGCCCCATTCGCCGTAGCGGCTACATACCCAGATGCATCTGCCCCCTGCTCTTCCGTACCCGCACCCACCCCAGTCCCGGCGGCTTGCACCCCAGCCAAACTCGTATCCGTAAGCCGAATCTTCGTCCCAGCCCTCTCCGCAAAGCCGCCGCCCCCAGCGAGCGGTTCCACTTCCACAATCTCGACATAAAACTCCGCCAGCGGGTACCCTGGATTCACCGCCACGGAAACATTAAGCCCCTGCTTTCTATTCTCCTTCTGGTTCCCATACAACTGATCAATTATTTCAGGCGTGCTTTTGATTTGAATCCCGTCGCTAACCTCATACTCAAGCCCATTGCTCAAGGTTATATAAAGCTTGGCCAGGAAATTACCCACCTGTGAAAAGACCATCTCAGCCTTCCCCGGGACGAACCTTGTAGTGACATGCCCTCCACCTCCCACCGCATCGAAATCCTCAGTGAAAAGCCCCATCTCATAAGCTTCCTTGACGCTTTTCGTCATCATCCCGACCTTAAATGTGCTGTAATTCTGCGCCATCACCTTATGCCCCTCGTAAGAATATGTCGGGATGCTCATACTGGGCTCGCATGTAACTTCCTCCTCGCCCGCCCCATAAATATCCAAATTGAAGACAATTATCCCCAAGAAATAAATTGCCATAACCAATAAAATTAATACCTTCGACTTAACCCTGCCTCTCCCCATATAATTTATCCCAAATGTTTCCCTGCTTTTTAAATTGTTAATCCACATATCAAAATCCCCCTGTCGATTTTCTTTAATTTAATTGTTCGCACATGTCCTTGATTTTTACATAGCTTAATGGTAATATTTTCCATATAGCTATACAAGGACTTTTAATCGACCTTCTATTGCATCTGAATTAACCTACAAATTAAGAATATTTCTAAAAGGTAGGCTAATGAAAGTAATTATATAATTTCAAATTGACAAACAATGAACTAGTACTAGAATGTATTATAGAGGGGGTGCTATTATGACAATGATGTCTAAAAAATTAGATAAAAAAGAGAATGAAGCGATTGAAAACAAAATTGATGTTGATATTTTTGATAAGGCAGTAGCTGAATCAAACGTTTCATTTACATTAGAAGAGGCCAAGAAGGAATTAGGATTATTATGATAACGCCTTAATGTTCCATTTTCCACAATGCCATTGGGTGATTTTCTAATCTTTTTATAATTTCATCGTCTGCAAACAGTAATTCCGGCAGATACTCATTGTTTTCAAACTTATCTAAAAACTCTATTTCAGTAGGGTTAAGTTTCATTAAATCATTGATATAGGTTTTCGCTATTTCTTTCATTTCTTGAAGTTTGAATTCACCCTTAATTTTAATAACTGGAAATAAATCTTTTCTTATTTTTGTAAAAGTAATTGAATCAATTTCAGATGTATCAAAATTTTTATTAATCTTTTTCGCAGATATTGCAGCATAAAAAATAACACATTTACGTAACATATCTAAATCTATATCACTAAACAAATTCTGTTCAATCATATTATTGGTGTCGTAAAGATCCCTTGCGGCAGCCCGACTTATTAATGCATTAATTTTTGCCGCAAACAACTCTATAGGAGGTAAAGTTTTTATTTTATATTCCCCCTCCAATGCCTTTGTAATGATTGGCCGGTAAACCGGTTCAAATATATGAACTCGCAACGAATAATTGATTTCTATTTTAATATTGTCTAAATTTCCTCCGGCGTTCTCATAATTAAACACAAAAGAATCTAAACTATGCCTTAATCTAGAATCAGGAGCTAGAGAGTAATTATTTTCTTCCATATAGTCGCATATGCGCTTTGTTATCACCTTTCGTTCTTCAAGCATTTCTTCAACTGAACAAATATTTTCATAATCGAAATCAATATCTACGGACAGCCTTGGCAGATCAAATACTGTAAAATTTATTGCAGTTCCGCCTTTCAAAATAAGCTTATTAGATAAATTTTCGTCGGAATTAACATACTTCAAAATCTCTGCAAGTCGATAAACCTTTTCCAATGTATCTCGCACAAAGCCAAGTTCTTTAGCTTTTTCCCCAAGATAATTCTTATCAAATTTAGACAATCATATCACCCGCAATTCCTTGCAACATATCAATATCTTCTGGTACAACTAGATTCCATTCTTTAATCCATTTCCCTTTTTTACATTCATTCGAAAGATATCGCTTACTTTTGCCTGCTAGTTGTTTGCACTTTAGATAGAATTCATTAGATAGCCTTAAATTAATTTGAGAACGTTGTAGTAAATAACCAACTTTTTGACTTAAAAATTGATTATTGTATGCTATTAAATATTTAATTAATTTCCCCTCATCCAGGCGCTGTAATATTTCCAGTGTAGACGTAATTTCTTCAAGCCCTCCTATTTTATCCAAGTCTTTTATGCTGTCGATTATTGTTCGTTCTTTATCCGTTATTCGAACACCATTTGAATATTTAACTTCTTCTATCCCTATTGCAATACTAGATGATACAAATCGATAAAGTAATCCATCATACTCAAAATCTTTAAATTTGCTTCCTGAAGAAACATAAACTTCATAATACACTTGATTAACCAAGCCGTAGTATTCCAAAGCACTGTGATGCGAAACACATGCCGTTTGAGTTATTGCTGATGCTATTTGATATTTTGACGCAATTGTTACTCCACCCTTGCTTGATAAGCATGTATATAAATTATTTCGAATCTTCTCAGCTAAGCCACTTTTCACAAGCCTAGCTATTGCAGAACGAGCTGTATTATAGTTTCCTACTAAATTTGTTGCCTGTTCCATTGTAAAAGTTGGAACTTTGACCAATTCAAAATATATATTCACAATTATCACTCCCCCTGGTTTATTATTTGCTACTTCTGACTCATTATTAAATCAATTTAGTCATTTTTTAAACTTAATTAATTGTAATGCCAATTTATCTTAATTGCAATAGTTTATTATTTGCTCGTTTTGATTTGTTTTTAAATCATAATTAATTTATTTGATCGACAGAAGCACTAAAAAGCGAAGGCAACAATTAAGTGCCTTCGCTTTACATATTATATATTGTATTATTTATAATTTTGATTCAATTATTATTTATTATTTTCAATAAACCTCATCAAAGTTGTAGCTGCCTGAGATCTAGTTAAGTCTCCTCTTGGGTCTAATGCGTTGTTATTTGTTCCGGCAATTAAGCCTTCCGCAACTGACCAAGTGAAGTTTCCGCTAGCCCATTTAGAAATATTATCGGCATCTGGGTAAACTCCTAGGTCAGCAGTCTTGCTAACATCATAGCCTTTATATGTGGCGTATCTGTATAAAATAGCCGCCATCTGTTGACGCGAAATATTTTCTTTAGGCCTAAATGTTTGTGCATCGTATCCCAAAACTACTCCGTTCTGAGCCCCCCAAGCAACTGCATCAGCATAATATTTGCCAGTGAGAACATCGGCAAAGCCGCTTGCGCTAGTCACTTTAGGCTCGCCTTCCATGCGATAAAGTATTGTTACAATCATCGCTCTGCTAGTCTTTAGTGTTGGCCCGAAGGAATCCTTTGTAATCCCAGCCATCAAGCCTTTCCCGCTAATATATTGAACCGCATTATAAAACCAGTTCATTTCAGAGACGTCTTCAAAGCCCATGGTTCCTATTGCATCTGGTGTTACTCCTGGAGTCACAACTTCTGGTTCATTATTTAACACAAGAGCATAGGCACTAAAGTGATCTGCTTCAAATACTATGCACCAAACTCCTTGCTTTTGAACTAATGATGATGTTAGAGTTACAAGTTTGCCTTCATTTAGGTAAACAACATTTACACTATCTCTCGAATCCCAAAGTTTTTCTGGCAATGGAATTGTTATTTTAACTTTATATCCTGAGTTAGGTTGTACCTTCAATTTAGTAATTGTATTGTAAACACTAATGTCAAATGGATATACTTCTGAGTCCCCCCCAACAATCTTGAAAATGCTTTCATCGGTTGGTTGAACATCTGTAATCTTTACTTCAACTGAGTTCCTGAAAGCACCAGCCATGTTAGCTTTAACCTCAATTAGATTAGTGTTTTCTAAAACATCGCTTG
>CAYRVM010000129.1:0-4857 GCA_964427575.1 uncultured Oscillospiraceae bacterium
TATATCTTCGAGCGCAACTTCTGCTCTCTTTAAATGTCCTGATTCAATTATAGATGGATTTTCTTTAATCCCTTGGTCTAGCGGAATTATCCTATATTCAATATCCTTTGATTTATATTTATCTACCCAAATCGGAATAGCACTCGCTTTAAAGTTTGTGATTGCCCTAGTGCTTAACATGAAATCCATTTGTACTTTTGCTATGATACCTTCTTCGGTATATCTATTATCAAGGGTTTCAACCCTTTGATTTGATATAAAATTCCCCATTGAATAGAAAACTGCTGTTTTCTTTCCAGAATCTTGATCAACCATTATAACTGCTGGTTGAAGTACGTGAGGGTGAGATGCAAATATTATATCTGCTCCCATTTTAGCTACACTCTCCGCCATCTTAACTTGATAATCATTTGGTGAAAGCTGATATTCCTGTCCCCAATGGAAATAACAAATTATAATTTCTGCCCCATCAACTTTTGCTGATTCAATATTTGCCTTGACCTTTAAAAGGTCTGCATCAAGATCATCATAGTTAAATGTATTTATTAATGGCAACGCTCGAGTGCTTATTATATTGCTGTTTAAAGTTTTTCTTCCTTCAATTTTTGGCGTTTCATATGTGTAAGAGATGATTCCAATATCAATCCCTTTAATATTCATAATTAGATACGGTTTGTCTATAGCCTTGTGAACTCCTGTTGTCTTTATCCCACTCTCGCTTAAAACGTCAATTGTACGCAACATTGCTGTAGTTCCTTTGTCGAGAATATGGTTGTTCGAAAGTAGCGCTACATCGAATCCTGTGTTTCGAATAGTGTTAGACAAGCTATCGGGGGCATTGAATACTGGATATCCATCTGGTTCCCCCCCTGCAAATACTGTTTCAAGATTACAAATAGCTAAATCCGCTGATTCAATATATGGTTTAACGTATACAAAGTTTTCATCAAATCCGTAAGTTTCACTTTTAGCATCGTAAGCTGCCTTGTATTGAGGCATATGAACCATTAAATCACCAACCGCAGATATACTGATTGACACTGGTTTTTCCTCCAGTACTTCGGGCTTAATCTGCTCCGGAGCATAAATAGATAAAGGCGGGAAGAATATAATCCCCACCGCCAAAGCTATTACAATCATGGATAAAATGATGATCTTTTTTTTCACTTTCTTACTCCATTTGCTATTTTATCTTTTCATTATCTATACAGCTTCAACCCTGTTGATTTCTGGATATTGTTCTTTTAAAAGTCTTTCAATAACCATTTTCAAAGTCATTTGTGCCCCAGGGCATCCCTTGCAAGCTCCAACAAGTTTTAATTTTACTACATTATCACTTGTATATTCAACAAATTCTACATCTCCACCATCTCTTTGCAAGATTGGTCTAACTTTTTCGAGAGCTACTTTTATTTTTTCTTCCATTTCTTATTCCTCCATTATTCCCATACTGGTACGGTTGTACTTTGATATAAAAATTCTCCATTTCTAATGGTTTTCATGATTACAGGCTTTACTGCATCCTTATTTGAATCAAATGTTATTTCACCTGTTGCCGCATGAAACTGTTGAACAGACATTAATTTCTTTTTAATTAATTCTCCATTTACTGCTGTTTCGGCTCTATTTATTGCATTAATAGCTAATAGATATGCGTCGAATCCAAGCGCCTCTTCCTTTGTTGGTATTGCGTCTTCTCCATATTTTTTATGATACGCATTTAAAAATTCGGTTGTCCTTTCGCTAAGAATTATATTTGGATCATATAATGTTGAAAAGACTACGCCCTCACCAGCTTCTCCTGAAAGTCTTATGAAACTAATATCTTCAATTGTATTGATACCCAGAAATTGAGATTTTATTCCAGCTTCCCTTGATTGCTTTACAAACAAAGCTACCTCCAGTGGGTTTCCTGGAATAAATATCACATCTGGTTTAGCTGTTTTTATGGCATTGATTTGGCTTAGAAAATCCTTATCATGTACATTATATTTTGTAACGCTTACAACGCTATCATCATTTTTAGTTAATGAGATAAATTTTTTAGCAAAAACATCTCCAAGCGTTGCAGAAAAATCGTTATCTGCTTCAGTAATTATAGCTGCTGTTTTAGCTTTGACGTTATTAAAAGCATATTTTGCCATAGCTACTCCTTGGAAAGTATCAATAAAGCAAACTCTAAAGTAATATTCATTAATACTTGTTACTAAAGGATTTGTGCATGTTATTGCAATTGAAGGAATCTTTGCCTTTTCAAATTCGACTCCACCAATCATAGAATTTGAGCTTCCATAGCTTCCTAACACAACCGAAACTCTTTTCTTAACCAATTTTTTAGCTGCAATCGCTGCATAGTCAGGATTTGAGTTGTTATCCTCAATAATTAGCTCTACTGGTTTGTATATAGCATTTGGGTAAAGTTCATGAGCAAGTTCTATTCCCCTTATTTCCAATTCTCCAAATTTAGCATCTTCTCCAGTTAGTGGTTCAAACACTCCTATCCTAACCGTTGGTTCTGATTTGTCTGGAGGTTGGAAGCCAGCAATGAAATTATCATAGCTATCACATCCGGATAAGATTAATGTAATCATAATCGAAATACTAATTAATATACTGATTCTTTTCATTTCTCTGTCCTCTATTTCAACTTACTCGCCTAAGTAAGCCTTCCTAACCTGATCATTATGAAGAAGCTCTTTCCCTGGGCCACTCAAAACAATTGTTCCCGTTTCCATAACATAACCATAGTGCGAAATCTCCAATGCCGCCTTTGCGTTTTGTTCTATCAGCAGGATGTTAACGCCCGATCTATTGATTTCTTTGATAATTTCAAATATGCTTTTAATAATGATTGGGGCCAATCCCAATGACGGTTCATCCATCATCAGAAGTTTAGGTTTGCTCATCAATGATCTTCCTACAGCAAGCATTTGCTGCTCTCCTCCTGAGAGAGTCCCTGCCAGTTGCCACTTGCGTTCAAACAACCTTGGAAACAAGTCATAAACCCATTTGGTATCCTTGATAATGCCCTCCTTATCCTTTCTTAGATAGGCTCCCATAGTCAAATTCTCCGCGATTGTCAAATCCGGAAAAACGCGACGACCTTCAGGGCATAGCACTACTCCCTCACGGACGATGTCCCTTGTCTGCATCCTTGTAATGTCAGTGCCATTGAAAGCCACCAGCCCATTGGTTTTTTGAATTAGACTCATGATAGCCTTCAGTGTTGTACTCTTACCAGCGCCATTTGCGCCAATTAGCGAAATAATTTGTCCATCAGGCACCTCAAGACTTACGCCCCTTAATGCATGTATGCCTCCATAATGTATATGCAGATTTTCAATTTTAAGCATTATTCATCCACCCCCAAGTACGCTTTGATGACCTTTGGATTTTTTTGAATTTCAGAAGGTGTGCCATCTGCTATAAGCAAGCCGTAGTCCAAAACATATATACGGTCGCATATACCCATGATAACTTGCATATGATGTTCAATCATCAATATCGATAAATCGAAATCATTTCTGATTCGCCCTACAAAGTGCATCAATTCATCTGATTCCTGCGGATTCATGCCTGCAGCTGGTTCATCAAGCAGTAACAATTGTGGTTTTGTTGCAAGTGCTCTAGCAATTTCTAAATGTCTCTGCTTACCATAAGGTAGAGATGTAGAAACATCGTCTTTCACATCTATCAATCCTAGGATTTCTAGTAGCCTTAAGGTTTCATGGTGCATTGCACGCTCTTCTTTATAGTTTAGTTTCAGCGTTGCTCCCAACACATTTGCCTTTAGGTTTACATGCTGCGCAATAAGTACGTTTTCATAGACACTAAGTTCTTTAAAAAGCCTTATATTCTGAAATGTCCGAGCTACACCCTTTTTGGTAATTCTATCTGGTGTAAGAACCTTCACCTCATTATGTTTTCCATTATTCTCACCTGCATATAGAGTCTTCATCTTGCCTTGCGGATGATTGCAAATTATCATATTTTCATTTAGGTATATAGCACCGTTTGTTGGTGGGTATACACCGGTGATTACATTGAATGCTGTGGTTTTACCGGCGCCATTAGGGCCAATCAATCCTATTATCTCACCCTTGTTGACTTCGAGGTTCAAGTTGTTCAAAGCAACAACGCCGCCGAACTGCATCGTGGCATCAGTGACACGAAGGACGTTTAGCTTTGCTTCTGCATTATTTTGCATCGGCTTTCACCTCCTTCTTTTTTTCTCTGTCGGCTGTCTTGTCAGCTTTTATACCGGCTCTTTTGGTTTTGGACGCAGCGCTATCGATTGCCTTACCATCTGCTATGGTTTTTCTTTTTGTTTTTGCTTCGGATTTATACTCTCCACGTAGGAGCTTTTTCAAACGCCATGGCCATTTCCTTATGAAATTGTAAATACCATCCCAGGAAAACTCTTTTCGCCCCATAAGACCTTTTCTCCAGAAAAGCACGACGGCCATAAGAAGCAGACTAAATATTACCATACGAAGGCCGGGCCGAAAAATAGGAATCTGCCAGCCACCAATACTTTGGGCAGCATCAAAAAACCTGAGATATTCTTTTCCAAATGAAATCATAAATGCCGATATCACGGTACCTGTTACACTACCGAGGCCACCAAGAACAAGTAAAAGTTCATAAGTAACAGCAATCTTGAATTGATTTGAGTCTATAGCGGTAAGGTGGGTTGCCAGAAGGCCACCGCCGATTCCTGCAAAAAATGCGGAAACGACAAAGGATAATTCCTTGTGTTTGAAAAGATTGATTCCCATTGATTCCGCTGCTGTTTCATCTTCCCGTATTACTTTAAATGCTCTTCCGTAAGATGATTTAATCAGTAGAACCATAAGG
>CAYRVM010000130.1:0-4835 GCA_964427575.1 uncultured Oscillospiraceae bacterium
TCGAAATTTTCGACCTCACCTCGCTCCATTCAATATCATTCAATTCCAATATATCAAACTCGTTAACTACATTGGTTAAATCTTGTTCAAATTTCGCAGTGTTTCCTCTTCTTATGGTTTCTTGTCCAATATTTGACCATTTTTCATAAAGTTGATTAGCAGATCCCTCTATTTTTTCATAAGGCCTTGTCTTAAATAAAACTCTCATCAAGACATCTCCGTAAATTGAAGCCATCAACAATCTTTTAACCATATTAAGACTTATCTTGAATCCGGAATGCTTATCAAGCCCTACGTAATTTATTGAAATAACTGGTATATGAGCTAGTTTCATATCTTTCAGTGCTTTTCTTAGAAGCGCTATGTAGTTGCTAGCCCTGCAACCTCCTCCAGTTTGAGACATAAAAATAGCTATTTTATTTAAATCGTATTTTCCTGACTTTAAAGCAAGTATAATCTGACCTATTACTACAATTGTAGGGTAGCAAGCGTCATTATTAATATGCTTTAACCCTTCATCAATAGCATTTTTATCTATTGATGGAAGTAATTCCACTTTATAGCCATCTTTAATGAATGCTTCTTTCATCAATTCAAAGTGTATAGGAGACATCTGAGGAAGCAATATTGTGTAGTCCTTTTTCATTGGTTTAGTAAATTCTGCTCTGTGATACTTTAAGTCTTTAGTAATAAATTTAATATGATTTTTTTCTCTTTCATCCATTGCTGCAAGAAGGGACCTAATTCTTATCTTTGCAGCTCCTAAATTTCCACCTTCATCGATTTTTAACAATGTATAAAGTTTATTATTCGCAGATAAAAACTCTTCCACTTGATCACTTGTAACTGCGTCTAAACCACATCCAAATGAATTTAGTTGCACCAATTCCATATCGTTATTTCTACCTGCCACCATAGCCGATTTATAAAGTCTTGTATGGTACATCCATTGGTCAACAACTCGTATTGGCCTTGAAATATAAGCTAAATGCGCAATAGAATCTTCTGAAATTACTGGTACCCCATATGAAACTATCATCTTATCAATACCGTGGTTGATTTCTGGGTCGATGTGATATGGTCTTCCAGCAAGAATAATTGCTTTTTTGTTATTGTCTTTAATATATTTTATTGCTTTCGAGCCTTGTTTTTTAACATCATCCTTATAATGCAAGTCTTCTACTCTACCTTCTTTAACCGCTACATTAATTTCGTTCAATCCAATGTGAAGGTGCCTAAATGTTTCGTATAGTCTTCTAGCTAGACGCTCATCTCTATCGTATGGCAAGAAAGGATGAAGAAATTCTACTCTATTTTCAGAAAATAATTCATCCATGTTACTTCCAATAACTTCAGGATATGTAGCTACAATTGGACAATTATAATGGTTTTGAGAATTTTCATCTTCCTTAAGTTCATGATTGATAGATGGGTAAAAAATTAATTTTACTCCATTGTCAATTAACCATTTAATATGGCCATGTACCAATTTTGCTGGGTAACAAGCAGTATCAGACGATATAGTTTCCATACCCATCTCGTAAATTGTTTTAGTAGAACCTGGCGATAAAATTACTCTAAATCCAAGCTTAGTAAAAAACGTAAACCAAAACGGATAATTTTCATAAATATTTAAAACCCGTGGGATCCCTATAATTCCTCTACTTGCATAATTTATATCAATTGGTTGATATTCGAATAATCTCCTATATTTATATTCATATAAATTTGGTATTTTATCTCCATGGAAGTGTTCACCAGCACCTTTTTCGCATCTGTTTCCAGTTATATACTTGCTACCATCATTAAATGAGCTGATAGTTAGCAAACATTGGTTTTCACATTGTTTACATCTTCCGTTATGATTTGTTGTCTTAAATAATTTTAATTTTTCTTTATCGACAATTGAAGAAGTTGTGTTTTCTATATATCTATCTTTCGCTATCAAGGCAGCTCCATAAGCGCCCATTATTCCGGCTATATCAGGCCTAACCACATTCTTGCCGAGTATTAGTTCAATGCTTCTTAAAACAGCTGTATTGAGGAATGTACCCCCTTGAACAACTATTTTTTGGCCAGCTTCATCATTGTCACGCAATTTTATTACTTTATATAAAGCATTCTTTATTACTGAATATGAAAGGCCTGCAGAAACATCTCCGATAGTAGCTCCTTCCTTTTGAGATTGCTTTACTCTCGAATTCATAAATACAGTGCATCTTGTTCCTAAATCTGCTGGATATTTTGCAAATAAGGCTTCATTAGAAAATGCTTCAACTCCCATATTTACTGACTTAGCATAAGTTTCTAAAAAAGAACCACATCCAGATGAGCAAGCTTCATTTAGCATAATATTATAAATAGAACCATCCTTGATTTTCATACATTTCATATCTTGTCCGCCTATATCAAGGATAAACTCCACTCCCGGCAAAAATTCTTCTGCGGCTTTATAATGAGCCATCGTTTCAATTTCACCAAGATCAATATCAAATGCTGCTTTTATTAAGCCTTCACCGTATCCAGTAACTGTACTATTCCCTATAAATGTGCCTTCCGGCATCATTGAATAGAGTTCATCCAGCATAAAACGAACCGATTCAACGGGTTTTCCTTCATTATTTCTATAATATGAATACAGCAAATAACCATCATTATCAATTAAGGCCGCCTTTGTTGTTGTCGATCCAGCGTCAATGCCAAGAAATAATTTACCTTTTGCTTTCTTATATTCTTTCCTTTTTATTTTATTTTTCGAATGCCTATCCAGAAATATTTTATATTCTTCAAAATTTGCAAATAGCGGATCTAAATATTTAGATTCGTCCATAGTTTCATTTTGCGCGCTCTTTAATCTATTTATAATTTTATCGAGTGTTCTTGGCTGATATTTTACTGCAAGCATTGCAGCTCCTATGGCAACAAAATATTGTGAGCGTTCCGGAAATATAATTGCATCTCCGCTCAATTTAAGAGTCTCAATAAATCTAGTTCTTAACTCTGATAGAAAAAATAGAGGGCCTCCTAAAAAGGCTACGTTGCCCTTTATTTGCCTCCCACAAGCTAGTCCTGTAATTGTTTGATTGACAACTGCTTGAAATATTGAAGCAGCGATATCTTCTCTATCTGCCCCTTCGTTTATAAGTGGCTGAATATCAGTTTTTGCAAATACTCCACACCTAGCTGCAATTGGATATATGATTTTATGATTTTTAGCTAATTTATTTAAGCCTTCAACATCTGTGTTAAGAAGTAAAGCCATCTGGTCAATAAAAGCACCTGTACCTCCGGCACAGGTTCCATTCATTCTCTGTTCAATCGTATGACCATAAAATGTTATCTTTGCGTCTTCTCCTCCAAGTTCGATAGCTACATCTGTATTTGGAATTAATGCCTCTACAGCCTTTCCACAACAAATTACCTCCTGCTCAAATGGTATTTCAAGGACGTTTGAAAGAGATAGCCCCCCTGATCCAGTAATGATAACGCTTATTAATTCATCTTTATAATCAATATAAAGTTCGTTTAATAGTTCTGAAACCATACTGTAGATATTAGACATATGTCTTTGATATCTCGAGAACTTAATATTATTTTTACCATCAAGTAAAACTAACTTTACTGTGGTTGAACCAACATCAATACCTAATTTCATAATTCCCTCATCAATCTTCTAATAAATTCTTGATTATTATACCATGAGCCTACCCTCATGAAAAGTTTACATTTACAAAATCTGTTATAAATTAAGCATTATGTGCATTATTTTGATATAATGAAAACATGAAAAGCTCAATTAAAAAGTCAACTTATCTAGCGATATACAGATTATTAAATACTGTTTCTCCACTTTCAACAGATTGCGGTGAACTTTGTAATTCCTCCTGTTGTAAAGACAGCGGTGAAAATTTGGGAATATATTTATATCCAGGAGAAGAAAAGATATTTAGCAGAAAAGAACCTTGGTTGAAATGGGAAATTGAGAATGCTGAAGATTATGAATTTCCAGATAGTTGGAGTGGGAAAATCTATTTTGTTAAATGTAGTGGAGTAGAAAAATGTGTTAGGGCGCTTAGACCCCTTCAGTGTCGTTTTTTTCCTTTGTCCCCCCATATAAGCATATCCGGTGAATTATGCCTTATACGCTATCAAGATCATCTTCCATACGATTGCCCATTGGTAAGTAGCAAAAAGGTCCTTGACCAAAAATTCCTTAAAGCTACATTTACAGTATTTCGAAGGTTAATCAAGGACCAGTTAATATTCGATTTAATTTATATGGATTCGCGCAATCGTACTGATACTGATATTGTAATTCTTTACCCGCTTTAAGATGTTAAATTTAATCCTAATTAAATTATTTAAAATCAATTAATTTTAAAACTTCTATTAACTTATCTCTGTAAAAATGATGGTTACCGAATATAGGCGTAGGAAGATCAAAAATATTTTCGTCATTTACAATATCATTTGCTTCAGCATTAGCCATTATGATTGCATTGAAAACATATGAATTTGTCGAAATTATATATGCGGGACAATTTTCTTCTATAAATTTTGCTAATACTGGAATCCCTTCAGCAATTGCATTTACTTTTTCTTTGGAAGTCATTCCAAACTTAGCATTACTTATGCTCATATCAAAAAGGTAACAACCCTTTTCCTTAAAAAATTCTGGAGTAAATTCTTTTTTTTCAAAATATTCTTCAAATGCTTCCTTTGTAAATCTATACAGTACTGAATCCTGTTTATAAAAGAACGTTCCATTAGTTGGATAGGTTTCACCAACAAAAAGTACTCTTATCTTTTCGGGTTTAAAACTATGTCTAATACTT
>CAYRVM010000131.1:0-4808 GCA_964427575.1 uncultured Oscillospiraceae bacterium
TTTTTTTAACGTTTCGAGAACTGAGAAGCTTTTCTAGCTTTCTTAAGTCCATATTTCTTTCTTTCTTTCATTCTTGAGTCTCTAGTAAGGAAGCCGGCCTTCTTTATTACTGCTCTTAGTTCTGGGTCCGCTTTTAGAAGAGCTCTGGAAATTCCGTGTCTAAGTGCTCCTGCTTGTCCTGTGAATCCGCCGCCTGTTACAGTCGCGATTACATCGAACTTGCCGGCAACTCCAGCTACGTCAAAAGGTCTTACAACCTCTTTCTTTAAAATTTCCATTCCAAAATATTCATCAAGAGTTTTCTTGTTAATTGTTACGAGACCTTTACCAGGGATTAATCTAACTCTTGCAACTGATGATTTTCTTCTACCTGTTCCGTAATATTGCATCTTTGCCATTTATGATTCCTCCCCTCTCTTAAAATTTCCAAACTTTAGGATTTTGTGCTTCGTGCTTGTGAGCTGCGCCAGCATAAATCTTAAGCTTTTTGAACATTGCCCTACCAAGTTTACCTTTAGGCATCATGCCTTTAACAGCATGTCGAATAATTTCTTCAGGTTTTTTTGCCTGTAATTTTTCAAATGATATTGATTTTAATCCACCTGGATAGCCAGTGTGGTGATCATACATTTTGTCAGTTCTTTTTTTACCAGTAACCTCGATCTTTTCTGCATTGATTATTACTACATAATCTCCAGTGTCAACATGAGGTGTGTAAATCGGTTTTCTTTTTCCTCTTAGAATTGATGCCACTTCTGTGCTTAATCTGCCAAGGGTTTTGCCTTCAGCGTCGATTATATACCATTCATGGACAACTTCTAGAGGCTTTGCAATGAAACATTTCATTTAAAGTGACCTCCCAAAAATATTTAGTTTATGCAAGGACTTCACCTTCCTTACATTTCATTTCTCATTGTGAGCAACTTCTTTGCTCAATTATTCATATCCAACTGAGAATTCGGGCTAACAAATCCTTGTTAAGATAGCAAATCAATTATATGCATGTAGGGTTCCAGTGTCAAGGAATTTTGGCTTTTTTGCTACTTTTCTCGACTCTTTTTTTGAAACTTTACACTAATGCCAATTTATATCAACTATTTCAGCTTATCTCAACCATATGGAAGGTTTTCTTTCCCTTTTTCAAAAGGAGTTTCCCCTCAGTAAACATAGGTAAAGTAATCATGAGTTTGGGGTCGGTTACTTTAATGTTATCTATGCTCAGGCCGCCTTGTTCTATCGTTCTAATGCCTTCGCTCCTACTTGGAACTAGTCCGGTTTTGGTCATCAGGTTTATGATGTTGAGGCCGTCGCCGTCGAATTCTGAGGCTGGTATGCTGGTCTTGGGGACATCGTCCATGTTTCCCCCGCCGGCAAACAAGGCTCTGGCCGCGTCTTGGGCTTTTGTTGCTTCGTCTTGGCCGTGAACCAGTTTAGTCACTTCGAAGGCCAGAACTTCCTTAGCCTGGTTAATTTCCTGGTCCTTTAGATCACCAAGTCTGTTGACTTCGTCCATTGGTAGGAAAGTTAGAAGGCTTAAACATTTTTTAACATCCGCGTCCTCTACATTTCTCCAGTATTGGTAGAATTCGTAAGGGGATGTCTTTTCAGCGTCAAGCCAGAGAGCACCCTTTTGAGTCTTGCCCATCTTTTTGCCTTCGCTAGTTGTTAGAAGTGTGAAAGTCATGCCGTAAGCTTGACCGCCTGTTTCTCTTCTAATTAAATCAACACCGCTGATTATATTCGACCATTGGTCATCTCCACCGAACTGCATTTTGCAACCCTGATCCTCAAATAGTCTTAAGAAATCGTAAGACTGCATGAGCATATAGTTAAATTCTAAGAAAGATAATCCGCTTTCCATTCTTTGCTTAAAGCAATCTGCAGTAAGCATCCTGTTTACGGAAAAATGCCTCCCAATATCCCTAATAAAATTCACGTAATTTAATTCCATGAGCCATTCTGCATTGTTTATTGAAAGGGCCTTGCCTGGTCCGAAATCAATAAATTTGCTGAAGGTATGCTCGAATTTTTTACAGTTAGCTATCATTTCTTCTTTTGAAAGAAGTTTTCGCATGTCGGTTCGTCCCGAAGGATCCCCAACCATGCCAGTTCCCCCCCCGATTAATACAATAGGCTTATGCCCAAAATTCTGCATATGCATCATGATTATAACCTGCATGAAATGTCCTACATGCAGGCTGTCAGCGGTTGGGTCGAATCCTATATAAAAGGTAACCTTTTCTTTGCCAAGAAGCTCTTTGATTTCGTCTTCATGAGTTGCTTGTTTTAAAAAGCCTCTTTCTTTTAATACGTCATAAACATTATTCATCTTGCTCTCCTATTTTGTGCCGTATAGCCTGTCTCCAGCGTCTCCAAGACCTGGTACTATGTAAGCATGTTCATTTAATTTTTCATCTTTTGCAGCAACATATATATCTACATCAGGGTGAGCTGCTTGAACTACTGCGATTCCTTCCGGTGCAGCGATAAGACTCATAAGGCTAATTTTCTTTCCGCCTTTTCTCTTAATCAAATCGATTGCAGCTACTGATGAACCGCCAGTTGCTAGCATTGGATCTACTATTATAATTTGTCTTGTATCTAGGTCTGAAGGTAATTTGCAGTAATATTCTACAGGTAATTTTGTTTCAGGGTCTCTGAAAAGACCGATGTGTCCAACTTTAGCGTTTGGAATTAATTGGAGGATACCGTCAACCATTCCTAGGCCCGCTCTTAGAATAGGAACTATTCCTATATTTTCTCCGTGAAGCATTTTCATTTTCGCCTTACAGATTGGAGTTTCTATTTCGACTTCGAAAAGGGGAAGTTCTCTTGTAACTTCGTATGCCATAAGCATTGAAACTTCTTTCACTAAGTCTCTAAAGTCTTTTACTCCTGTATTTTTGTCTCTCATAATTGCCAATTTGTGTTGAATAAGCGGATGCTCAAATACGTAAACTTTTCCCATTTTAATTACCTCCATAAAACCACACCAATAACTTATTTTATATATTTAACATAGTTGTTAACTTAATTATGAACATCACATATTATTGAGAAGTTCAACTCTCCTTTGATGTCTATCCCCTTCAAATTCAGTGTTTAAGAAGATTTCCACCATCTTGATGGCAAGGTCAGTCTCAGTAGTTCTTCCGCCTAATGCGATCATGTTTGCATCGTTGTGTTTTCTGGCCATTTCTGCCATATATTCGCTGGTTACGAGGGCGCATCTGATTCCATGCACTTTATTTGCTGCAATGGAGATACCGATGCCGGTTCCGCAAAAGACGATGCCTCGATCAAAGTCGCCTCTGGCAACGGCTTCCGCCGCTAGTCTTCCGTAGACAGGGTAGTCAACGGATTTGTCTGTGTCTACGCCCAGGTCAGTGTAGTCGTAGTCCATCTCGTCTAAGTATGTTTTGATTTGTTCCTTAAGTCCAAGACCACCATGGTCGCTTGCAAGTACAATCTTCATGTCTTTACCCTCCTTTTATTTGTTTTCAACTTTTACTATGTTATGGCCTGCTGCCTTCATCATACGATTCATTACTGCAAAGCCCAATGAATTTTTCTTGCTCATTGCTCCGGCTAGGATTAGATCTACTTCTTGATCGTCAAACTCTCTGAGTTTGGCGAAGAAGTCCTGGGCCGCTACAACGAAGTCGCCTTCGTCGAACATTATGACGCCGACTTTGTTGCCGCATTGTTCGTTGAGGGCTTTTACCCTTGCTACTTCAACTTCTACAAGGTGTCTATTGCCCTCAAACACTGTCATCTGCGCCTTTGGGGCGTAATGGGTATACTTCATGCCTGGAGCCTTCGGCGCCTCATTTTGATCAACTATGTTTGGATCCATCTCGACCTTGCCGCCGATTACTTCGATAATATCCTCAGCAGTTATAAAGCCAGGTCGAAGAATCGTAGGAATGTCTGTCGACATATCGAGAACGGTAGACTCAATTCCAACCTTGCAGTTGCCACCAACTAGGATGACGTCTACCTTTCCGGCAAGGTCCGAGATTACGTGTTCCGGCCTAGTTGGACTTGGACGGCCGGATATATTCGCGCTAGGGGCTGCAATTGGACAGCCGGCGCTCTTAATCAATTCTAATGCAATTGGATCATCGGGCATTCTGATTCCCACTGTCGGTAAGCCGGCGGTGACAATGTCAGGAACATCCTTTGTCTTAGGCAGAACCAAGGTAAGTGGCCCTGGCCAGAACTCATCGATAAGCTTAACAATCTTTGGAGTAAGCTTTGTAGAAAGTCTGGTAATCTCACTTGCCCTTGCGATGTGAACTATCAAAGGATTGTCAGCAGGCCTTCCCTTCGCAACGAAGATCTTGGCAACAGCCTCCTCAGATAAAGCATCGGCCCCAAGGCCATACACCGTCTCAGTTGGAAAGGCCACCGTCCCACCGCCGGCGATAATTGTGCCAGCGTAATCTACGTGAGCAAGCGCCGCGTCCAGCTTCTGAAACGCGGCATCATCCCCGCCCTCTTCGCTGGCCGCAATATTCACCGAGTTGATATCAGAAACATCCAATATCTTGGTTTCAATTTTGCCATTTGTATTTATGTTTTTTTCTTCATTGTTCATATTTTTTGTACCATTCTTTTATTTATATTAGTTATACTTATTATTTCATTTTCTAATTCTAAAACGCCTGCATCTTTGCGGCTCTGTCAGATGTGATCAACCCGTCGATTATTTCATCTAGATCTCCATCGAGGAAATAGTCAAGTTTATATATAGTCATTCCGATTCTGTGGTCGGAAACTCTACCTTGTGGGAAATTGTAGGTTCT
>CAYRVM010000132.1:0-4800 GCA_964427575.1 uncultured Oscillospiraceae bacterium
ATATTTTTTACATTTACTCATATAGATTTTTTATCTCCTATTAAGCATAAATAGTAATTAAATTGTAACTTAGTTAATTGCTTAAACTATTCTGCTAAGCTCTGCTCTTACCTTAATCATTTCAGCGATAACACTAATTGCTATTTCTTCCGGTGTTTCTGCCAATATATCTAACCCAATAGGCGCATGCACCTTAGCTAAATCTTCTTCTTTAAAGCCATCTGCCTTCAATTGCTCGTAGACAACAGCAATTTTTTTCCTACTTCCAATCATTCCAATATATTCACAATCTTGAGCAAGTGCTTGCTTCAAAACATCGTAATCTCCAGAATGGCCACGGGTAACTATTATTATATAATTGCTTTCTTCTCTGTTATAATTCTTGAAAGCGTTTTGGAAGTTTTCTAATACAATTATTTTATCAGCTTCAGGAAATCTATCACGATTTGCGAATTCTGGCCTATCATCAAGAATTACAGTTGAAAAGCCAACATAGCCTGCAATTTTAGTGATTTCCTTGCCAACATGACCTGCCCCATAAATATAGGCTATGGATTGCAAATCAAGATCCTCCTCAAAATTCACAGGATTTAAATGATCTACGTATTCTATACTCACTTGAGCATCTCCACCGCACCTCATATCAATACCCTTTTGGTCTGCAGGAGTTAGACTAAAATAATGAATTTTTGATTCTTTTGACTTAAACGTTTCCTTGGAAATCGTCTCAACTAAAGCCTCAAGTTTGCCACCTCCAACAGTTCCGTAAGCTTTGCCTTCTTTAGTCATTAAAAGCCATGCGCCTTTTTTCCTTGGCGTAGACCCAACTGTCATAATTACTTTTGCAATAACAAAATCGTCACCTTTTTCAATAATGTCCCTACCAATTTTTATTATTTCTTTCATCTTAAAACCTCCTTGTATTTCTCATTATTAAATTACCCTATGAATAATATTATAAGCACAAAATGGAATTAATTTACCTCCCTTAACCGCAACCTGAACTCTGCATTTTTTTAATCGCTCAAGATCTAAGTTCCATGCATCCTGAAATGCCATACAAGTGATGCTAAATCCATGAGAATGCATTCTATTAATAAAGATATCCCAAGAAGAAAAATCATAACTGTCTGATTCTTCACCTTTCGTATTTCTGTCTTCATATGTCCATTTCTTTGCGATATAGTTTCTTGCTTTCTCTATTGATTCTTCTTTGCAACTGCAAGCGACAGATTTTGAACCAACCGATAAGGCCTTAAGTTCTCCATCTTCCATTAACAAAAAATTACCATGAAATGAACACATTGAGTGTCCTGTTGCAAGCGGAATAAAGTTATTCGCCTCTAATTTACCTTCTGATTGTTCCACAAGTTTGTTTATTAGAGTAGGTATTGTAATTCTGTCTTTATCTTCAGGTTGTTTAGGGAACCTTCCAAAATAACTTATTGGTTGGAAATGGATTCCTCTAATATAAGGAAGGCCATCCATGGCAAATTTAAGAATTTCTCCTAGATTATCATCGTTTATCATTGGAACTACTGTTACAACAAGTACAACTCCAAGCCCGACATTGCTGCAATTCTGAATAGCCCTATTTTTAATGTCGAGTAGTTTCTTCCCTCTAATCTTTTCGTATATTGAATCCTCTGTTCCATCAAATTGAAGAAAAACAGAAGAAAGACCTGCTTGTTTTAGCTCTTTCGCATATTCCTGATCTTCGCCAATACGTCTTCCGTTTGTATTTAATTGAATATATGGGAAGCCAATATCTTTACCCATCTTAATTATTTCAGGTAAATCTGGATGTAGGGTCGGTTCCCCACCTGATAATTGAATATTAAATGGTCGTCCATTATTTTTTCTAAGTAAATCTTCATATATTTCTCTAATTTCTGGTATGGACAAATCTTTAGTATTACCATTATCAGAGCTTGCAGAAGCAAAGCAATATTTGCAATTCTGGTCGCAATTTTGAGTAATTTCAATTAAAACACAGCAAGCTTGCTGCTTGTGGTTTTCACAAAGCCCACAATCATGAGGACAACCATTAATAGCTTCCGTTTCGAACGATGTAGGTATCGTGTTAAATCCTTCTGTATTCCAACTATCATAGGATAATATATTGTCAGCCAAATCTTCTTCATCCCATACCAGTGCTTCAAAGTCTCCATGCTCATGGCATATTTTTTTCAAATAAGTTTTATCCCCTATTTGTGCATAAGAAGCTGGAATTGTTTTAAAACAGATTGGACAAATGCTTCCAGTTTTATCTTTCATTTTATTTCTCCACCATTATTTCTTTGCAACTAAAAGGAAATATCCAAGTTTTAGCTTTGCCATATCTTCTGTATAGCTTCTTGCATTAATATCTTCAGGTAAGATACTTGCCCAGAATTTTTCCATGGATCCACATTCCATTATTATTTCAGCTGTAAACTCTTTTAGTTCTTTAGTCCTATCTTCCCACGCTATTATTGTATACCCTGTCTTTTTTAAAATCTCAATTAGATAATCTTTATCAAAAGCTCCACTAATGCAACTGTCAAAAAAATTAATCCTATCTTCTGCTCTTCTTATTTTTTCTTGCTTTATTATATCTTCATTAGGATTTCTATGATAGAAATCACTAATTATTAGCTTACCTTCATCTTTTAAAACATAGTAAGCATCGTTCAGTGCATTCTCTAGATTATGAAAAAGAGACAGAGTACATTCCATTATGACCCCATCAAATGTTTTAAAAGGAAAATCAAGTTTATCTCCATCGCCTTTACGCATATCAAGCTCTGGGTGCAATATTCTCCCTTTTGTCAATATTGAGTCAGATGAATCAATCCCAATTCCATTAATCCCAAAATCTACCTTCAGATGATTTAAGGTTGACCCTAGACCGCATCCCACATCAAGTACTCTCATTCCGCTCTGGAGATTAGCCAACCTAATACTGTCCTCGGTTATTTTATATCCTCCAGGTCGCATAATCCCTTGAGACATCTTTTGGAAATCGACATTTTCAAATAGGTTACATTTCTTTTCCATCTTCCCCTCAGTTTGAACAGTAATTGTTTATTAATATTTATTTATAAATACCTTTTATCCAATATATTTCGTTTTCTTAGAGCTTTTATATCAAGTTCTTTAGCCCCTTGATTCAATATTTCTAATTCAAGTGTATTCGATTTTATAAAATCCCCAATAGATGAATTATTAATTGCGTTTACTATGTTCTTCGTAATTTGATTTTCATCGCCGAATGCATTAATAAAAATTGTTAGTACTTCTTTGTCTTTTTGACTTATTTCTGCATCGAAGTCCAAAATATCTTTAATGTCGAATATAATGTTTTCTAACATCGGCATTGTAATTATTTGTCCAGATTTAAGCGTAATTGATGAAGAAATTCGATGCTGAACCCTATCCAAAGTTCTAAGAACCGTTCCACATGTGCAAGGTTCTATTAGGAACCTACTTATATCTCCAGTCTTGTACCTGATTAGTGGCATTCCTTTTCTGGTCAAAGTCGTAAAGACTACTTCTCCAAATTCTCCATCCGGCAAGCTCCTGCCTGTTATAGGGTCAACAATTTCAAATAGCATGTCAGCTTCTCTTAAGTGGTACCCGTTTAAAGCCTCACAGAAAACTCCACCGCCTAAACCCATTTCAGTCATACCATAATGCTCGTAGACCTTGCATCCCAAGCTTTTTCTAATCGTTTCTGTAATAGCAGGCGATACGTAATCGGTGCTAAGTAATGCAAACTTTAATTTACCTAAATTTCTTATATCTTCAGATTTATTAGACTTACATAAGGCATATACTTGCTGTGGAATCCCCACTATACCAGTAATTTCTTGATTTAAAATTATATCCAAAACTTTATCCTTATTATCGACAATTCCATAAATGATTCCTTCAAGGCCAATTTTTAATAGGTCCCCTATGCTTCCCGGTGTTCGCCCAGGCAATAATATTAGAACCTTATCTCCTGAATCTGTAAAAGTCGACATACCATTGTGGAAGAAGTCTATAGTTAACTCTTGGTCTTCTTTTGTAAAGTATATTCTCTTTGGACTTCCAGTAGTTCCAGATGTATCCAAAGTGACTATGCGATGAATGTCTTTCTGAGTCACGCATATCATTTGTTTACCTTGAAATTTTATATTTTCAGATGTGGTAAATGGGACTTTGCTTATAGATTCTAAACTTTTGATGTCTTTTGGAATAATATCGACGAGTAAATCCCTGTAGAATGAGCTTCTTTCCTTTGCATATGTCAAAATATTTCGAAAAGCCTCAGATTGGTACTCTATTAGCTTTTCTCTAGTGAGTTTGCTTTCGATCTTGCCAATTTTTAAATTAATCCAATTTTCTAATGGTGTTATTTCAATATTGTTAACCATATCATTATTTATCTTCCAATGTCTTTTCAACTTCGGCCATTTTACCAAGTGCCAGATCTTCAGGCACATAGATAAGACCACAGACAGGGCATTTTAGAAGCTCCGCTGTGAAAGTACTCGCTAAATATGTTATATGAACCTTTCCAGGTTCTAATAGGATGTTGCATTTTGAACACATAATTCCATCTACATTTATTATTTCAGGATTTTGCATATTTCCACTTCCTTAGTAAATTATTATAATCCTCTTCTTTTGCTTAAGGATTTTATCGCTTGAATTGCCTTTTCAATCTCATCTTCTGTGTTAAAATATCCGGGGCTTAACCTTACTGTTCCAGATTCCAGTGTTCCAATAGTTTGGTGAGCTAGGGATGCACAATGCAGACCTGATCGAACACAA
>CAYRVM010000133.1:0-4781 GCA_964427575.1 uncultured Oscillospiraceae bacterium
CAGTGATTATAACATTATTGATGTCGAAATTCTAGTTCCTTTATAATATCAGTTAGAAGATTAGCTTTGTTTCCAAATGTTTCAAGTGCGCTAATTGCCTTATCATGGCATTCCTTTAATATCTTTATGGATTCCTTCTCACCATATATGTTTGGATAAGTAAGCTTGTTAAGTTTAGCATCGCTTCCTATTGGTTTACCCATAGTTTTTGCATCTCCGTAAATATCAAGGAGGTCATCTTTTATCTGGAACGCTAAACCTAAGTTTTTTCCATAGATTTCCAAGAGATTTAAATCTTCATTTTCAGCACCACCAATTAAGGCGCCGGCTTTAATGGAAGAATTTATCAATGCACCCGTTTTGTATTCATGAATATAATTTAATTTTTCTTTACTTAAATTATCACCAGGATTAATGTCTAGCGCCTGCCCAACTATCATCCCAGATATTCCGGCGCCACTAGCAATTTCTTTAAGAGCCATTATTCTATTATAGTTATTTGTATTAATAAAATCATTAATCATTATTTCAAAGGAAGAATTCAATAATCCATCTCCAGCAATTATTGCCATTCCTTCACCATATACCTTATGATTAGTCGGTTTCCCTCTTCTTAAATCGTCGTTATCCATACCAGGCAAATCATCGTGAATCAAGGAATAAGTGTGAATATACTCAACAGCACAAGCAAAAGGCAATGCTTCTAATTCATTAGTGCTAAAAAGCTTATATGAAGCCATGAGTAGAACGGGTCTTAACCTTTTTCCGCCTGCACTTAAGCTATATTGCATTGCAGATAATAAAGTTTGGTTATAATCAGTTTTAGCTGGCAAAAAACTGATTAAATGTGCTTCTACCAATTCCTTAATTCTAAGATATTCCTTGCTTTTCATTCATCCACTTCCTTAAACTGCTTAGAAGACTTATCAAATAAAAGAATCTTCTGCCTTGTTGCCTTCAATATTTCTAAACATGAATTATAATCTTTCATTCCTTGCTCAAAACTAGCCATCGCATTTTCTAAACTTATGCTTTCGTTTTGTAATGCTTCAACTGATTTTTCTAATCTTTGGAAAATTATTTCAAAGGATTCTTCATTTGTTTCATTTTTAGCTTTCATTATTGATCGGCCCCCTTTCATTAATTTCTAATATTTCACATTCTAAAATTCTGTTTGTTTGAATAACGGAAATTATATCGCTTACATTAACTACTGTATTATCTCTTATAAATGTTTTATTTTTACTTAATATAGCACTAAATCCTTTTCTAAACAACGTTTCTGGACTAATTGCTTCAAGCATCTTTCGTTTATTTTCAATACCTGAGCTCATTTCTTCTACCTTATTGTTAATTTGATTAAAAACCGTTTTATTTAAAGCTAGAAGGCGCTCTCTGGAATTCTCTAACCTTAAAAGTAAGGATTTCTTTTGATGTTCTAAATTATTTGAATATAATTTAATTTCTAAAATCTTTATTTTATTCGCTAAATTATTATTGATTTTATCATAAAGTTCATCTAATTGTAATTCAACTTGATATGTATCTGGAACTGCCATCAGGGCTGCTGCGGTTGGTGTTGCAGCCCTTACATCTGCAACAAAGTCCGAAATAGTGAAGTCAGTTTCATGTCCTACTGCAGATATAATTGGTATTTTTGAGTTATAAATGCTTCGCGCGACCTTTTCCTCATTGAAAGCCCAGAGTTCTTCCATCGACCCTCCTCCTCTACCGATAATAATAGTATCGATATATGGGTATGAAATATTAATTGCATCAATAGTGTTTGCTATTTCTGTTGATGCGATTGATCCGCTCACTGCAACTGGGAAAATCATAATATTTGTAAAAGTGTTTTTTGATTTAATAGATTTTATAATATCATGTACTACCGCGCCGGATGAAGATGTAACTACTCCTATTGTCTTTGGGAAGTTAGGTAACGGTAATTTATGTCTTTCATCAAAGAATCCTTCTTTTTCAAGCTTTTTTTTAAGCTTTTCAAATTCAATAGATAGGTTTCCTTGCCCTGATAATTCTAAATACTTAACATTCAAGGAATAGTTTCCAAGCACCTCATACACAAATATTCCACCGGAAGCTATTACTCGAATACCCTCTTTTAGTTCAATATCCATTGATTTAAAATTCTCAGAACCTAGGAAGCAGTTCAATTTGCTCTTTTCATCTTTCAAAGAAAAATATATGTTACCTGAGCTATGGAATTTCAAATTTGATACTTCACCAACAACGGCAAGACTTGTTAACATAGGCTCAGTCTGTAAAACTCTTTTTATATAGCTATTTACTTGAGAAACTTCAATGGGCTTCATCTATATCACCTCATGATTAAAGCAGTGTTTACTTAATAGCGCTATTCCAACAGCATTATCCGAGCAAAGATTAACATCGCCAAAATAAAAATTACAATTATCTATGTTTGATTCTTCAATTGATTTTCTTATATATGAATTTGAAAAAACTCCACCGGTCAGAACTATTATATTTAATCCTGAGATTACAATGCTTTCAAGGATTTGTTTTATAAGCGATTCTGAAATAACTGAAAAAAGCTTAAAAATAATATCTTCTTTAGTATATTTATTTGAAGAAACAAGTTTCTGAAATGTATTTTCAACGCCAGATAGATTAACATAATTGTTTTCCAAGTGAATTTTTTTAATATTCCCTATTAGATTTTTAGATAATACATCCGAATTTTTGTTTTCTATTATTTTGGTTGCTAAGAGCTCTTCCATAGAGCTGCCACAAGGAAAGGTAAAATCTAGCATCACTCCAACCCTATCAATCAATTGACCATATGAAATATCCTTACTTCCGCCAATAATTTTATTTTCAAATCCCTCGTTGCTAAAATTTGATACATTCAAAATCTCAGTAGTACCTCCAGAAATATGAAACGCTAAGAAATTTTGATCATACTGAAAGTTTTGCTTAATTAATGCAGCTTCTATGTGTCCATCTTGATGAGAAAATTTGAATAAAGGTATATTGAGCGTTTTAGAAATAATGTTGGCACAACTTGTCCCAACATTAAAAGTAGGCATATATGATCCATTTATATTTCTAGGTTTACTTGAATAGCCGATACTTTTTAATAAAGTTCTATCAAAATTCTTAAATGCTTTATCAATAAGTATTGGCATATTATTAATATGCTGAAATATCGCTTCGTTTTGTCTGAGACCTCTTTCGCCTGATTTAACAGAAAGAATTATTCTTTCATCGAAAATAATTCTTTTTTCATCATCAACAATTGCCACTGAAGTAGTGTAATTACTAGTATCAAGGCCAAGATGGTAATATTTAGTTTTGTTCATTATCTTTTGCAATTTTACCTAATACTCCATTCACAAACTTACTTGAATTTGCTCCACCATAGGTCTTTGCAAGTTCGACAGCTTCGTTAATTGAGGCAGAAACAGGTATATCATTAAAATAATTCATTTCGCATATAGAAAGTCTAAGTATAGCTAAATCAACTTGTGCAATTCTGCTAATTTTCCAGTTATCACTATATTTTTCTATAATTTCATCTATTTCTAGGATGTTTTCTGTTAGTTTTTCAAATATTTCATAGAAGAATGTTACATCTATATTTTCTTCAATGTTAAGACTAATGAATTTTTCCATAGCGTCTTTGGAAAAATCCTTTTGAACCTCCATTTGGAAAAGTAATTGCATTATTAATTCTCGTAGTTTAGAACGTTTCATTTATTTCCTCCAAAACATTATTATTGCTGATTTCATCTTCCTTGTTTTGCTTATAAACACCGTGAATGAATATATTCACAGAGCTTACCTTAAGTCCTATCATGTTTTGGACTTCGTTTTTTACATTTTCCTGAACGTTCCAAGCGACTTCAGGTATTTTAAAACCAAATTCTATATTTATTTGAAGATCAAGTCTTATCGCATTGTTCTCCTGGTATACTTTTATTCCTTTTAATATAGAGTGCTTGTTCAAAATATTGATTGGTACAGTATCACTAAAGCCTGAACCTAACGAATGAACACCCAACGTTGCTTTAGTAGCATTCATTGCGCTATTTGCAATGATTTCGTCGGAAAATTTAATTGTTCCTAATTTATCGATCTCTTTTTCATCGTTTGGCATAAGTAACCCTTCTATAATGCGCAAGTTAAGATACTAATAAAATTTTACGCTAGTAATTCTATTACCTAAAACATTTCTTCCCTCGGCAAGTATTTTATCATATTTAACGGGATTATAATTTTTTTCCTTGCTATATAAACCTTTAACTCCATTTGATCTGAATGGAATCAACTTTAACATTGTATAATCATTCAGATTCTTAACAAAATTGAAATAGCTTTTTAGTTCAACTTCATCATCATTAATACCATCCAATAGTACTAATCTTAGTTCTAGAAGCTTTCCAGCCTCCGATGCAATTTTAATGCATTCAAGAACTTGTAAATTGCTTTTAGTTGTTATTTGAATATTTTTACTTTCAGAATAAGCCTTTAAGTCAATCATAAATCCATCAACATTTAACGCCAATTCTTTCATTAAATCAATTTCTATAAGTCCATTAGTATCCAGCAATAAGTTTAGTTTTAATTTTTTGTGAAGCTTTTGCGCTAGTTCAACTATAAATTCGCCTTGTAGCGTGCATTCTCCACCCGATAAAGTAATCCCATCAACAAAATCTTTATTTATTTCAATAATTTTCAATAATTCGTCCACATTTAGCCATTTAACTTTTGGGCTTGCTTGATTCGGACAGATATTGATG
>CAYRVM010000134.1:0-4760 GCA_964427575.1 uncultured Oscillospiraceae bacterium
TTTTTGCTACTTGTTGGGACAAGGGGTCGAATCCCTCCAGCTCCACTGAGTACAATTATTCAATTTGTATTTCGATATCCGATGTTCGTAAATCCCCTCTGATGCTGCTAGGAAAAAAGATCATTGTAGTTCTCCCGGCTTACAACGCCGGGAAAACTATTGCTCAAACAATCGCCGAAATCCCATTTGATCTTGTTGATGAATATGTTGTTGTGGACGACGCGAGTACCGATAATACCATAGAGGTTGCAAGTTCACTCAATGTTAGAAACCTCATTAAGCATGACAGTAACAAAGGTTACGGAGGGAATCAGAAAACTTGCTACAATACCGCACTTGAACTGGGTGGCGATATCATTATCATGTTGCATCCCGACTATCAGTATACACCCAAGTTGATCCCTTCTATGGCATATATGATTGCAAGCGGCCTTTATCCGGTTGTAATTGCCTCCCGGATTCTTGGAAAAGGAGCCCTCAAAGGTGGCATGCCGCTATACAAGTATATATCCAACCGGTTCCTCACCTGGATGCAGAACCTCCTGATAAACCAGAAACTATCGGAATATCATTCAGGATATCGGGCGTTTTCGCGCGAAGTTCTTGAAAAAGTAAATTATCAGGACAACTCCGATGACTTTGTTTTTGATAACCAGATGCTCGCCCAGATCTTTTTTGCCGGGTATGAGATTGCCGAAATAACCTGTCCTACAAAATATTTTGAAGAAGCCTCATCCATTAACCTCAAACGTAGCATTAAATATGGTTTGGGAGTTATCAAAACCTCACTGGGTTTTTTCTTGCAAAAGAATGGGATTGTTTCACTTTCGATTTACAAGGATAAGGGGAAGACATGATTCTGAAAAGTGCTGGTTAAGGCGATGTAGTTTTATTAAGTGATATCCCGGGTAAATTCACAAAGAAGAACCATGAAAGATGCATCGATCAAATATTTTCCACACCTGTTGATTTTTATCTTTGCCTTCGTGTTATATGGCAATACCCTGACTCATGATTACGCGCTGGATGACCTGATCGTGATCAAAGAAAATGCTTTTGCAAAAAAAGGTCTCTCAGGGATCAAAGAAATATTCAGCTATGACTCGTTTACAGGATTTTTCGGAACACAGAAAAAACTTGTAGCCGGTGGAAGGTACAGGCCATTATCCATTGCATCGTTTGCTGTTGAATATGCTGTAACGGGTGGACTTAACCCGTTTTTCAGCCACCTGATCAATATTTTGCTTTATGCGCTCACAGGGAGCATAATCTTTACAATTCTGTCTAAACTTATTAAAGCTCCTCCGGGTAAATCATGGTACCTTGGAATTCCATTCATCACTTCAATGTTGTTTCTTTCGCACCCGGTCCATACTGAAGTGGTGGCAAACATAAAGGGCAGAGATGAGATTTTTGCACTCCTTTTTTCGCTGATATCTTTATTGTTGATTATATCTTATTACGAAAAGCGGAAACCGGCCACATTACTTTTAGCAAACCTTTGTTTTTTTCTTGGATTACTTTCAAAAGAAAATGCAATTATGTTTGTGGTCATCGTGCCGTTGACGATTTTCTTTTTTACGAGAGTCCCACTTAAAAAAAACATCACTGTATCCATATCCTTATTTTTCACGGCAACCGTTTTTGTCTTTATCAGATTCCTGGTACTGGGTTATCTTAACTCTGGCCAGTTACCCAATGAATTATTAAACAACCCATTCCTCGAAGCAACACAAAGTGAGAAATTTGGAACGATCAGCTACACGCTTGGTCTCTATGTTAAATTGCTTTTTTTTCCACACCCGCTTACGCATGATTATTATCCTTATCATATTCCATTAATTCCCCTTGGAAATTGGAAATCAATTTTCTCATTTGTTATCTATGGCTGCATGATCATTTATGCAATAATAAAATTCAAAACGAAGGATCTGATTACATATGGCATTCTTTTTTACCTTTTAACCTTGTTTATAGTATCAAACTTGCTCTTCCCGGTTGGGACATTCATGAACGAACGGTTCATTTACATGCCATCACTGGGTTTTGTATTAGTCATCGCCTGTTTAATTGCCGAAAAATTGCCTGCGGTAATTAAAAGCGAATCCATTTATAAAAAGCTGGCTGCAGGAATTTTAGTACTTATCTTTGTCATGTTTGCCTTTCGCACCTATTCAAGGAACCTGGCATGGAAAGACAATTTTACATTGTTCACAACCGATGTGCAGGTTTCGGAAAACAGTATTAAATGCAATGTTTCTGCCGGGGGAGATTACCAGAAACAGGCTGGATTGGAAACCGACCCTGCAAAAAAGGACGAATACTACCAGCTTTCGCTTAAACACCTTGAAAAAGCTATCAGTATTTACCCTAAATCGGTTAACGGGCTGATCTTGTATGGCAATGTGTTGTCCATGTATAAAAAAGACTATAAACTTGCAATCACCCAATATATGAGTGTGCTTGGTTTTGACCGGTACAATACAAATGCTTATTCGAATGCAGTTCAGGTGTCAGGGTTAATTGATAATGGTCTGGAAACTGAATACAAGATTTGGGTTTTAAAATCTCTGAATTCAATAAACCCTGACAATGCGGATGTCAATTACAACCTTGGTAAACTCTATGGTCAGTTCAAGGGAAACCTCGACTCATCATCGTATTTTTTGGAGCATTCGATATCACTCAATCCCGTGAACAAGGCTGCACTTAAGGACCTTGGAATCGTGTACAGCATGAGAGGAGAATATGCCAAAGCGCTGGCTGTCTTTTCAAAAGCTGAAAAATTAGACCCTGCTGACAAGCAGATTCGCCAGAACATACTGATTACACGCAGGATTATGGATCAAAAGAGAAAATAGTAAATGTCGGGGATTAAATATTGTCAGTTACTTCTGTTGCCGGATCCCTGAAATTTCTTTTGCTTTGGTCAGATCACCCAGATTGAAATAAGATGCAGCTAAGTTTTGCCTGATTTTCCTGTCATTCGGGTTTATTTTGAGCGCTTTTTCAAGATAGAAAGCAGATTGGCCGAAATTCCCTTTCATTGCGAATGCTACCCCAAGGTCACTCAAACAGTCCAGTTTTGTACTGTCAATACTGCTTGCCCTTATCAGGTTTACAATTGATGAATCCGGTTGCTTCATTTCTTTACCGAACACAAGACCTTTGTAATAATATGGCTCATATTTTTCACCGGCCGTCTGTATTAGCAAATTATAATATTTGATCTTCAGGGCAGGCATATTCAGCTGGTTTACTGTAATGAAATAGTTGTTATATGCTTTTTCGTAGGTCGGGTTTAACCTGAGGGTTTCGATATACATGTTAAGCGCTTTTTCATACGCCCCGGTTTCATGATAAGCATTCCCAAGCAGAAAAGTTTCAGTGGTTGTCTTGTTCATTTTGGCTGCCTCCTCAAGATAAGGAACAGCCTTTTTAGCATAGGTTCTTTTCTGGGCTGTGTCTGTTGATGCTTCAGCTTTTAACAAATATTCATGTCCTGCGCCTTTGGTAATGACAGCACTGTTTACAGAGGTCATCACATCCTTTGTATAGAGGGTGAAATTATCTTTCCAGTCAAAGTTCCTGGATATGGTCTTCCCAGAATAAAGAATTAACAGGGTCATGAACGCATACGAGAGGAACTGGGTCTTTTTAATTTTTTCGGCACCCCGAATCAATATCCAGGAAAAGGCAAGGGCAAATCCAAGAGAAGGGATAAATGCAAACCGTTCTCCCATAAAGGGTCCTATTACAAAGAGCAGGTTTGAAACCGGAATCAAAGCAACGAGGTAAAAAAGCAGGCCGAATCCTGCAGCATTTTTCCGGAAAGTCAAAAAAACAGCACAAAATGCCAGAATTATATACAACACTAATGGCAATATTGCCCGCAGATCGGAGAGCCCGACATAGGGAATATAAAACGGGTAATAATCAATAGTGAGCGGATGAGGAACAAATAACAATTTCAGATAAAGCCACAGTGTATAGAAGGTGGTTCCGTATCTTTCCGAAAATCCATTGGCATACATAAACGAATTACTTAAAATGTTATCGCCCATGCCTGGTTTAGCCTGCCATCCTAAAACACTTTGCCTGATAAACATAAAAATAACAAACCCTGTAAGTAAACCCAGCGATGACAACAATGAAGTTTTTCGAAATATTGCCTGTTTCCTGAAACAATAGAGGGATATGGGTATAAGCAAAAGAAAAGGTGCGGCACTTTCTTTCGACATCAGCGCGAGGAAAAAGTAAAAGCCGCCTGAAAACAGGTGAATCGTTTTTAACCTGTCAGCATAAAGAAGTACAGAATTCCATGCCAAAAGGCCAAAAAGCAGGGCCATCAGTTCATCCCGTCCCTTGATATTGGCCACGACCTCAGTGTGGATAGGATGGGCAGCAAAGATCAGGGTCGCCATCAGTGATAAACTCAGGAAATAATCCCGGAATTTGTGAAAGATTAATTTTTCCTGCAGAAGCGAGGAAAATACTTTAAATAAAATCATACATATTAACCCATAAAGGATGAGGTTAATAAAATGGCTTACAAATGGATTGAGGCCAAAAAACTGGTATTCCGCGCTGAAAGTTATTAAAGAAAGTGGCCGGTATCGACCACCCCTGAAGAGATTTTTCTGCCCGGTAAACCCGGTAAAACTATCATTAAAAAGATGTCCGGAAATTCCTGTCACACCCTCTTTTGTAAACTTATTCCCACCAGCAATACTGTAATCATCATAGGCATATTTGTTGGG
>CAYRVM010000135.1:0-4715 GCA_964427575.1 uncultured Oscillospiraceae bacterium
TGTAACCTCGCCAAGTGCAAGTACAAAGGCAAAAATTCTGCTCTTATTGTATTTTAAGTTACCTTCATAATCACCAGGTTTAATTCCCCCAAATGATAGAGCGGCTCTGTTTGCAAAGCCCAATGCATAAATAAGTGCTGAAACATCACGTCCAAATGGTATAAGCCTAGTCTCCCAGCCTAATTGGACGCCTTCCTCAGCTAACTGCTCAGCAAATTGTTTGCCATTAGTACATCCAGCCATAAACACATAGAGGTTCTTTTGCTGAAGCTCCTTTGCAATTTTAACTGCTGTTTTATTATCAGGAGCGGCACCAGTAATTGCGGCAAAACCAGGGGCAGTACCATCAACAAATTCAATTCCACGCTCACGCATAATAACATCACTGGCAGCGCCAAGCCAAATCCCATCGATGGGATTTGGACCAATTATGTATTTGCAAGCTTCAATTACTTCGCAGGCAAATAGTGTAGCAACTCCTGCATCAAGGGCATTTCCTAAATATGGTAGCCATACATCATCTGACGGTCTCGCGGGAATCAAGGATTTAGCGTCATCCAATATCCCTCTAAGGTCTGCTAGGGTCTGCATCTTTTTACCTGTAAATGAATAAATAACAGGTAGATAATAATTTGTGGTAGGGAAAGCAACAGGGAAATCCACACCTTTTTCTGAAATGGCCTGATTTACCATATTTTCAGCTTTAACTATCCATTCTACAGCACCATCAATAGCACTTGAACAAATTAATTTAGACATCGGTGCCCCTCCTATCCTTCATATCTAAAAGTTTTCTTTCGGACTTTTTATTTATACCAAGCTTTTCACGAGCATCATTTAAAATACCCATTATCTTTTCAACAGCTTCATACGGGTCTTCGCACAAATGGAAAGAAGCACCAAAAAGATCCTTTGTTTCTTCATGAAGGAAAGAAGTTACTTTTTCTGAGCCAGAGGTATAGAACGGATGTCCTAATACAACATCAACACCTGATGCAACAAAGTAACAACCTATGGCAATAGCCTTCTCGCTCATCCATTCAGGGGCAACGCCAACAGCAGGAAGCATAGAAAGGTCATCACCAAGACCTCCCTCAAGAACTATTTCTGTTGCAGCTTCTAGAATTCTTGAATTATCTACACAACTTCCCATATGTAATACTGGTGGAATCCCTACAGTTTCGCATATTTCACGGAGTCCGCTACCAGCCATTTCAAGTCCAATCTCTGGTTTTAACATACCTGCTTTGGCAGATGCAATAGCGGCACAACCTGTTTTCAATACAAGTACATTACGAGCAATAAGTTCTTTTGTTAAGATGTTTGTATAATCATCAGCTTTTTTCTTTGGATTATTACATCCAACAATACCAACTACACCAAATATACGGTTTTGAATTATTGCATCGTTTAAAGGCCTAAAGCTAGCTCTATATTTACCACCTAGCATGTGCTTAATAGCATCTACACTAAAACCAGCAACCATATTTTCTTTTGCTTTAGGGATAGATACTTTTTTTGGATCACGATTTTTAAAATTATCTATAGCTCTTTTGATTATTTCTTTAGCAGATCTTAGGGGAGCTTCCTCATCAAAGTTTATATGAGAAGCGCCAATCGTCTTTGCTATTTCAGCTGTTGATATTATTTCTGTATGATAAGCACTTGCAACTTTTGGAAGACTAGGCATACAGCACTGAACATCAATAACCATCATTTCAACAGCACCAGTAATAATAGCAAGCTCTTGTTGTAATACATTTCCTGCGACAGGAACTCCGTGACGCATTAGTATTTCGTTAGCTGTACAGCATATACCAGCAAGAGTAATGTTCTCTGCTCCTGCCTGTTTTGCATATTCTATAACCTCTGGGTCACCAACAGCAACAGTAAGCATTTCTGAAAGTGCAGGCTCATGTCCATGAATGATGATATTGACGGTATCACTCCTTAAAACACCAAGATTAGCAGTAGTTTTTACAGGAGCGGGAGAGCCAAATAAAATATCAGAAACTATGGATGCCACTCTAGAACCTCCCCAACCATCTGCAAGGGACGTTCTAAAAGCATGCATCAATAAACTTTTATAATCATGGTCAACACCCATAGTTGTTCTGTGCATAGCTTCTACAACCATTCTATCAACACCAAGTGGAGATATTTCGTTTAGTTCCCATACTTTCTTTCTTTTAATTGGAGCCAAGTCTAGAGTTTTCAAATACTCCTCTTGAGATGAAAATTCACCAAGCAACAGATTCGCAAGTTCAATAGCAATCTCGTTAACACTTTTTTCTTCAGTATTAATGTTATATAATTTTGCTGCATATCTTAGGGCTTTTTCATCTTTTATAACATAACCATTACCTTCACCAAGTGCAACTTTTTTAAGCCGCAGAACAAGATGACGACCATGATCAGAATGGGCTGCTGTTCCGCCAACAACCTCTCTTAAGTAATTTCTAGCAACGATTGTATCCTCGTCAGCACCACAAACTCCTTTGGGTGAATTTTTAGTTATACGGCATGGTCCCATATGACATATACGACAACAAACACCAGATTTACCAAAGCCACATTGGTTTTTTTGAGTTTCCATGCGGTCAAAGCAGGTATCTACACAGTCAAGGTCAGCTTTTACCAACATCTCAAGGGAAGCAGAATCACTAACGTTTTTGTAAAAGTTTTCAATTTCTTTTGCCATTATTTCATCCCTTTCAATTAATATTACTAATTATTTCGTTTATTTTCTCTATTACTTTATTGCCATTAGGAAGCAAGAAGACACTTTTATTTGTTTCTGCGAAGGTGGCTATCTCTAGATCATCAGGTATTCCAATAACCGCATCAGCGTTTGTAAAAGCTTTAATTTCGTCAATTTTTACTGGAAGGTTATCGCTTCTCAAACGGTTTACAACTAACAGTAGACTGTCATATTTGATGCCCATCTCAGATGCAAGAGAATATAATCTACTAAGAGTTTCCATTCCGGAATTTGATGGATCAGAAACAAGTATTAGCATATTAACTTTTTGAACTATTCTTCTCGAAAGGTTCTCAAGCCCTGCTTCATTATCTAAAACTACATAAGGATACTGGTTTGAAAGCTCTGTTATAACTGACTTCAATATATTATTAGCATAGCAATAACAACCTGCGCCCTCTGGTCTGCCCATAGATATTAAATCAAAGTTTTTAGATTCCACAAGACTTTCGGAAATCTTAAGTTGTAAGGCTTCTTGTTTGGAAATTCCAGATAGCCCATTTTGAGTATCTTCCCTAACTTCTTCTCTAGCACGCCCTACAGTTTTTTTAACTTTAACTCCAAGAGCCGCATCTAAGCAGCTATTAGGGTCAGCATCTATTGCTAAAACAGGCACCATATTATTTGCAATAAGCTGGTTAACAATCAAACTTGAAATTGTAGTCTTGCCAACACCACCTTTGCCTGATATCGCTATTAAATAACTCATATTCACAGACCCTCAATTCTTGTAAATAATTCTTGAAACTTAATTGTTAGTTCGTTGTCCAATACATCAAGAACAGAAAAGCCATCTCTATCCGCATTTCTTATAGTGCTAGAATAAGGTATAAATGCTAAAAATTCCTGATTAGGAAGGGAATTTAAGATGAATTCCTTATCGGCATCACTCGTTATTTTATTTCCTACAAACACAATCTTTTTTAGACCGATTTCCTTTGCCATTCTTATAACAGTTTGTGCGCAGTCTATTGAACGCTGACCTGGTTCAACCACAACTATCATCACATCAACTCCTTGTGATGTAGCACGACCTAAGTGTTCAATGCCTGCTTCCATATCCATTATAAGAGTTTCGTCCTTATAAAGCACAAGATCTGTTACAAGTGCTCTGATGAATGTACTTTCGGGGCATGCACATCCTCCGCCACCAGATTTTACTGCACCAAGAACAAGAAGTGACACACCATTACGAGTATATCCGAAATTTTCAGTAATGTCAGAAACATGAGGGTTAAGCTTAAATACTTTACCATACTCATTTATCTTGGTTTCAGTTCTTTCTTCAATTAACTCAATTTGTCTTGAAATAGGAATTATCTTTTCTTGTTCCTTATGAGGTATTCCGAGCGCAGCAGAAAAGTTTGCATCAGGGTCTGCATCGAGTGCCAGTACTTTACCGCCATGTTTAGCTATATAAAGAGCTAAAGCGGCAGCAATAGTAGATTTTCCAACTCCACCTTTACCAGAAACAGCAATTTTCAATTTTCAAACCATTCCTTTCCTTTGTGTTTGTTATAAAAAGAAGAATACTGAGCATTTCAAATGCATACACTTATTTTATTAGAAATTGTATTTTTCTTTCATTCTCTTTGATAATGCTTTAAGAAGTGAGAAAACCATTTCTGCTTCTTCAACAGGTAATGAGCCTGTACCACATGATGGAGTTAGGATTGCTTGCTCGATTATTAACTGTTTGTCAATACCCTTAGATGCAAGATGATCAATAACCTTTTCGAGCTGCGCTTCAAGAGTTTGTACTGTCTGTTCTCTGATAATTTTCGAAGTTGGAACAACTCCCCATGCAAGCATTCCGCCTCTTTCAAGGTGTGCTTTTACTGCTTCTGGATAAGTAGATGATAAATATAGTTGACCAAATTTTATAAATTGTTCATCATCATTTCTAAACATTTCCATTAAGGTTTCGACCAACATTAAATCGGTATCAATTAAT
>CAYRVM010000136.1:0-4673 GCA_964427575.1 uncultured Oscillospiraceae bacterium
TACTTCCAGTTGATGATGTAGGGTAAAAAAGAAAGTCAGCACGCGAGTTTGTTCCATAACCAGAAAACCACATGCCCGCATTCCCGCTTCCATCCTTAAACGAATAAATATGTTCCCTAAGTCTCTGAGCAAAACCAAAACCAGCGTTTGCAGCAACCATTGCTTCAATAGTATTGTATGATGCACTAGTTGCATAAGTATCTGTAAGGAATGATGCTGGACGTGTAATAGCTGTTGTAGTTGTTAAATTATAGTACTTTTGCCATGCATCAGTTTGTGAGGTTGAACCAGATGGCCAATTAGCATTATTGCTCCAATATTCGTCATTGTAATGATCATAAACATACCATCCACTTAAATTAGTTGTATCAATAGCCGTTTTTGCTTCAAGACGTGCATCTTGAATTCCTCCTCCTGATACCATCATAGCAGTTAGTTTATCACTAATCTTATTTTTCAGAACTGCAGAATCATATCCTAAAGAATTATCTGCGCTTATAAATACGTCATAATTTGCAGTTTCAGTTACAACTGGATCTGATTCTGTACCAGCGAATGCACTCATTGGGAACATTGCAAGTATCATTGCTAGTGTTATTACAAAACTTAAAGTTTTATTCTTCATTTTGGGTTCCTCCATTTTCAAATCTTTATCCACGTTTAATCTTATTAGTTATTCCATATTTATTATACTAACCGTTTCTTACAAAAAGCTTACAAGAACATTTCAATCCTTTCATTTTACATCAAACTATCTGTGTAAAACCCGTAAACTCCCATTTTTCTATATTTATCGTAAAGCTTTACGCTGTTGATTGTGTGGGTGCAGGCGTAGATTCCGTTACCTACGATGTCCGTTAAAAATTTCTGTGTTATCATAGTCTCTGGCATTGTGAGTATCTTTATTCCATTTTTGGTCATGAAGTTCAAAACGGTTTCGTTGCTGTCTGGGCTCATGTATAAAGTGTAAATATATGATTCGAATTTATAGTCTTTTTTTAGTTGATAATACATTGCCTCATCATAAAATTGAGGTGTTATGCGCTTGATAAGGTTTTTGTCATATTTATTAATGATGGTCATCATTGCATCAAACTGTGCTTTGACTGCGGCTGGGTTAGTTTCCTTAGTGTCTGTAATTATTCTAACATCTTTGTTTTCAACCATTAATTTGGCCATCTCTTCGAAAGACAATGTTGTTAACCCTTCCCCCTGTTGCATCATCCTAAATGCTTCATAGGATATTGGGCTGTCGATCTTGCTTATGCTTCCATCTACATTAGTGATAAATCTCCAGTTGTCATGGGCTAGAACTAAATCCCCTTCGCTCGTCAGGAGTAAATCCGATTCAAAAACTTTAAATCCTTTATCATAACTAGCCTGAAATGCTTCGAGGCTATTTGTTGTTGCTACCCCATTAATTTCTCCAAGTCCATGTGCAAAAAGGTGGTTGTCCTTGATCCAAGCATATGCTGCATATTCCTTTGGGTCTTCAGTTGCCTTGAATATGGCGCTGCTCTGTATTACACTTTCTGCCAAACTCTGGGTCAGTTGCTTATTTAATTCATTGCTTTTAATGTTTGCTTGTATTGTCAAAATTATTAGCCCTAAAAATAATAGACACAAAATTACTAACGTAACATGCTTGAAGAATCTAATACTACCTAAGTACACCTTATCACCCTGCCTCACTATTTATTTTTAAAGATTATTAATGTATTATACAATATTTTTCGACATTTTTAAATCATATTTTTTTATATAGGTATTATGGAAATTTATTATAAATTTTCTTTAAATTTGAGGCTTTATGCGTTGAATTTTTTTGATATTCTGATATACTAACAAAGTGATTTTAAGTAAAAAAAATGAGAAGAGGTGAAAGAAATGCTTGGTTTTGATGCTGAAAAATATCTCGAGTTACAATCTAAGAATATTTTGGAAAGAATTAAGAATGGGGAACGTCTTTATTTGGAATTTGGTGGCAAACTTTTGTTTGACATGCATGCCAAGAGGGTCCTTCCTGGCTACGACGAAAATGCGAAGATTCATCTTCTGCATAAGTTAAAGGACAAGTTAGAAGTTATTATCGCTATATATGCCGGAGATATTGCTAGGAACAAAACTAGGCAAGACTTCGGCATCACTTATGATTTAGATGTTTTTAGGCAAATGGACGATCTTAGGAGATATGACCTAGAGGTAAATAGCGTGGTTATTACCCGTTATGAAAACCAGCCTGCTGCCAATGTATTTATCAATAAGCTAGAAAGACGTGGCATAAAGGTTTATAAGCATTTAGCTACAAAGGGTTATCCGACCGATGTTGATTTAATCGTTAGCGACGAAGGGTATGGGGCAAATCCATATATTGAGACTACGAAGCCTTTGGTTGTCGTTACTGGGCCTGGGCCTGGGAGCGGCAAGCTTGCAACATGCTTAAGCCAACTTTACCATGAAAACAAGCGTGGAGTGAAGGTTGGCTATTCGAAATTTGAAACTTTTCCAGTTTGGAATCTTCCTCTTAAGCATCCTTTGAATGTTGCATATGAGGCCGCGACAGTAGATCTTAAAGATGTAAATATGATTGACTCATTTCATTTGGACGCTTATGGAATCAAGTCGGTAAATTATAATAGAGATTTGGAAGTTTTCCCAGTAATCAAGAGAATCATAGAAAAGATTACAGGGGTAGAATCCATGTACCTTTCTCCAACTGATATGGGCGTAAACAAGGTAGGTTTTGCTATTTCAGACGATGCTGTCGTTAGAGAGGCTTCCCTACAGGAAATTGTAAGAAGATACTTTAAAACAAAGTGTGAATATAAGAAGGGTCTTCTTGATGAGGATTCTCTGCTTAGATCAAAGCTTATAATGGATGAACTTGGACTTAAGGAAGAAGACCGTGCTGTGGTAGGGCCGGCCCGCGCGTACGCAGAGGCCAAGAACTCGAAGGACAGCAAGTGCGACGAGCCGATTATCGGCATGGCTATCGAGCTTCCGAACGGCAAGATGGTGACGGGCAAGAGCTCGAAGCTCATGGTTGCGGCCGGAGCGGCGCTGCTCAACGCGATCAAAGAGCTCGCTGGTCTTTCCGATGAGATCCATCTGATTTCACCAGTGACTTTGAGTCCAATAGAAAACCTCAGATTGAACATCCTAAAGAACGAAAAGGCAACATTGGACTGTGAAGAAATCCTCTTCGCTCTTTCGATCTCAGCGGCCACCAACCCAACCGCCAGCGCCGCCTTAGAAAAGCTGTCCGACCTACGCGGTGCCCGTGCCCATTGCACCGCCATCCTCAGCTTCAGGGACGAGCAAATTCTGACCAGCTTGGGAATCGATGTAACCAGCGATGCCGAATATTCGTCAAACAACTTGTATTACATATAAATATCCAAAAAGCCTGCAAAATAAAATTTGCAGGCTTTTTTATTTTATTGAGTCGAATCTATATTATCTAATCGAGCATTTTACTTAATTCAATGTAAAATGAATTCCAGAGCTTATCATTCATTCCATCAAGCTTATTTAATGCTAAAATAGCTCTTTTCTTTCTCCAAATCGTGGCACCATTAATATTTGTATTGGGAAGGTCATCCAAAATTACTAATGCAATTCCAACACTTGCACAGAGCTCTTTCACTTTCTCTAGGCACGACTCTGGTTCTGCTTTAATTATCTCTGTTAATCTTGGAATCAATTTCTTGAGCTTGCTTTTATTGAAATCCTTAACGCTCTCTTTCAGCCCTTCTAGTTCTGCTTTTCTAAGCCAAGCCAAAACGCTTAAATCAGAAATCTTTGTTTTGTTTCTTTGTTTTTTTAAAGAAAGTTGATATATCGGAACTATTAATTCCAAATTAGCTACTCCGAAATACTCTCTGCTCTCATGAACTTGAGTTATCTTATCTTTTGACTTCTCAACCCATCCATAATTGCTCATTTTCAAATAAGGTATCTCGTCCATTATTTCTATTTCCCTAGAAATCTTCGAGTCCTGTTCCAGTCTAAATTTATCTAGTTGATAGTTTATTTCTAAATTCATCCAGAATTGAGCACTTCCGCCAATAACAGTCTCAAGTTTTAGTGCGGTCTCATATGTCACTGGGGAATTACCGTTCAAGACATTACTCAGATGTTTTGTTGTAATTCCAAGCCTTGCTGCTAATTCTTCCTGATCCAATCCAAGAGAATTCATGTTTTCCCTAATGCTATCACCTGGAGGAATTGCAATTGTTGGAAAATATTCTTTTTTAAAATCATTATTCACCATGATAATCAACCACCTCCTCAATTCTAATGATTGTTATATTTTCTAATTTTTCTTCATCCAGATTTATATTGTCTTGAATCGAAAAAATAAGTCTGTATTGGGCAAACAAATCTAATGCGAATTCGTTTTTTCTATTACCTTTTAATTTATGTAGCCTTGCCGAATGAATGCTTTTAATGTCCAATAAACTTGTTGCTGCTTGCAACTCATTGATTCTTTGAATCAGCTTTTTACCAATATTTACGCCGAAATCTTTGTTTGCAATCAAATGATTCTCGCATTGGTTTTTTAATTTTTTTGTTTTAAATTCTATAATCATTATAATTAAAGCACCTCAAAAAGTCAATATTTATTAACCTAATAGGTTAATAAATTATAATTGTTTTTGTTGCATCTTGTT
>CAYRVM010000137.1:0-629 GCA_964427575.1 uncultured Oscillospiraceae bacterium
CTCTTGAGGCGCTTAGACATTTGCTGAGAATTTCTTTGGCTTGTGTTGGATTTTCTTCTAAGAACGCAGTCAGGTTTTCATTTGTAGAACTTTCAACAAGCCCTCTCATTTCACTGTTACCAAGCTTAGCTTTGGTCTGCCCTTCGAATTGTGGATTTGTAAGTTTAACGGAAATTATAGCTGTCAGCCCTTCTCTTACGTCTTCACCCGCTAGACCTTCTTCGTTTGGCTTTATGTAATTATTCTTTTTTGCGTAATCATTGAATACTCTCGTCAAGGCAGACTTAAACCCGATCATATGGGTTCCGCCTTCAATGGTATTTATGTTATTTGCATACGAAAAAATTAGTTCGTTATATCTATCAGTGTACTGCATAGCAACTTCGACTTCATATTCTTCCCTGACAAGGTCGAAATAAAATACATCCTGGTGAATTACTTCTTTGTTTTTGTTTTGATGCTTTACAAACTCACGGATACCGCCTTCATAATAGAAAAGCTCTGTCTTTTTACGATCCACTCTTTCATCTTTTAGAGTAATTTTAATTCCCTTGTTCAGGAATGCCATTTCTCTTAATCGGTGTTCCAGTGTGGAATAGTTGTATTCCACTTCTTCAAAGATCTCTGCA
>CAYRVM010000137.1:639-4672 GCA_964427575.1 uncultured Oscillospiraceae bacterium
GATCCGGTTTTAGTTGAGGTTCCGATTTCAGTTAGAACTGAGGTTGTTTAACCCCTAGAATATGTTTGGACATATAGCTTTCCATTTCTCTTAATTTCTACTTCCATCCATTCGGAAAGCGCGTTAACAACTGAAGCGCCTACTCCATGGAGACCCCCAGAAACCTTGTACCCTCCGCCGCCGAATTTTCCGCCTGCGTGTAGTACGGTATGGATAACTTCAACTGCTGGAATTTTTAGTTTGGGATGAAGGTCTACTGGCATTCCTCTGCCATCATCTTCAACCTCTATTGAATCATCTTCTTTTATTGTTACTTTAACATTCTTACAATAACCGGCTAAGGCTTCATCTATACTGTTATCGACTATTTCATAAACCAAGTGGTGGAGGCCTCTAGGACCCGTCGTCCCTATATACATACCTGGCCTTTTTCTTACGGGTTCTAATCCTTCCAATACTTGTATTTGTTCTGCGTTATACTCTTTTAAAATGTCCACAGTCTTCAAACCTATCACCTCATTGTTCAAATTTAAGCAAGATTCTAATATATTTACCGACAATTTTGCTCAATAGTATACAAATCTTTCACTCTTGCTGCTTGATTTGTGATATTCTTGCAAATGTCGAATTTACTTTATATGGTGGTTCTAAATAAATAAACCACAATATATTATACACAATTGTGGTTTATTTATCAATTTTTATTAATTTTTCCCTTTTGAATCGTGAATGTGAAATTATCTTTCAGTGAATCTTTTACATAATCGTTCATTTCCGTAGTTGTTATGAAAAGTTGTACATCTTTCAATGAATTTATTAAAAATTTCTGTCTAAATTGATCCAGTTCTGAGAGTACATCGTCTAATAATAATATTGGGGTCTCGCCGGCTTCAGTTTTGATTAATTCTATTTCTGCTAGTTTAAGAGATAATGCAGCTGTTCTTTGCTGACCTTGCGATCCGAAACTTTTTACATCCTTGCCATCAATCAAAATTTTCAAATCATCCTTGTGTGGTCCGGTGGTTGTAGTTCTTCTACTTATGTCGACTTTGATATTTTTGTTTGTGCTTGTTCTAAATTCGTCTATTTGTTCAGAAAGGCTAGCTTTTGACTCTACATTACTATCATAAAAAATTTCGAGTTTTTCTTTTCCGTCAGTGATGTCGCTGTGGATTTTTCTACTTATTATGTCTAGCTTCCTTATAAAATCCGCCCGATCGAGCATTAACTTAGCCCCAGTTTTAAATAATTCTTCACTCCACACATCTAGCAGTTCTTTGTTCAGGGGTTCCTGCTTTAATATGTGGTTTCTTTGTGTGATGATTTTTTTGTACCTGGCTAAGTTTTTATAATAAATCGGTTTTATCTGACAAAGTTCAATGTTTATGAACCTTCTTCTCTTCTCGGGTTCGTCCTTTACAATTTTTAGGTCTTCCGGTGAGAATATTACTATATATACGTTCTCTAAAATTTCGGAATGTTTTGTGGTTTTCATCCCGTTAATTTTTATACTCTTTTCTCCGCCCATATAGGAAATCTCAATTTCAGTTCGCCTATCGTCTTTAAACGATATTGTTGAAATTGAGCTGTTTTCGCTGTCAAAATTTATTAAATCTCCATCTTTGCTTGTTCTAAAGGATTTTCCTAACGACATAATATAAAGAGCTTCCAGCAAATTTGTCTTACCCTGGGCATTTTCGCCAGTGATAATATTCACCTTAGGATGAAGCTCTATTTTTTCTTCTATGTAATTTCTGAAATTCTTTAATTTGACTTCTTTAAAATACATTATTAGTGCAACCTTATTAATTAATATTTATTCTTACAGGAAGGATCAAGTAAACGAACTTATCATTTTCCACAGACTTAATTAAACAAGGGCTTACACTGGAATTAAATTCAAGATAAATTTCATCTTCTGTAATTACTTTCAGAACATCAAGTAAATACTTTGAGTTAAAACCTATATCAAGATTTTCCCCGGTTTTTTCTAAGAATATTTCTTCTCTTACATTACCTTCTTCTGATCTTGAGGTAATAATCATTTTAGAATCAACAATACTTAATTTTATCAGATTATTTTTTCCTTCTTTTGCAAGTAAAGAGGCTCTTTCTATGCTATCTAAAAACTCTGTTCTCGCAATTTTTATTTTACATTTATTTTCTTTAGGCAAAATATCTTTGTATTTAATAAATTCTCCATCTAATAATCTTAAAACAATTTTGGTATCAGGTAATATAATCACTGCCTTTTTTTCATCTAAGGTTTATTTCATTTTCCTTTTCTTCATCGGCAAGAATTTTATTAATTTCATTAAGTATTCTTGCGGAAATTACTATTCTTTTATTTTCTTCACTTATCATGAATTCTTTAGTTACTGCCATTCTGAATCCATCTAAAGCAACCATATTTAAAGCATCTTTTTCTATTTCTATTAAAACCCCAACAATAATTCCTTTTGATTCATCTAAACTTGCCGAAAATGATGTCTTTTTAATCATTTCTTTGAATATTTCTTTATCTATAATTATTTTTTTATTATCTTTTATTTCACCAATGTTAGGAAATTCTTCTGCTGCCTGTCCTACTATTACAAACTCTGAGGAATGACACTTTATTTTTAGACTATTTTCTTCTAAATCTATTTCTATTTCCTCACATGGTAATTTTTTAATTATATCTGTAAAAAGTCTTGAAGATACAACTATTGATCCTTCTCTTACAACATTTACTTTAATAATTTTTTCGATACTTAAATCTAAGTCCGAGGCACTCATTTTTAAAGTATTGTCAAGATTGGCCTCCAATAATATACCCTTCAAAATTGGAATGGTTGTTCTTGTTGTTACAGCTTTACAAACAGTGTTTAAAGCTCTCGATAAACTTTGCTGCTGGCATGTGAATTTCATAGTGTATCCTCCTTTTTATATAGGTATAAACTTAGTAGTAATAGTAGTAAGGCCTGTGGATTTGTGGATTAAATCTGTTGATAAAGTAATTTCAATAAAAATGGGCATTTTTTCTGTTCTTTTTTCTGTTGATAAAGTGCAAAAGATTTACCACTTTATTCAGATCTAATAGCGTTTGTTAAATTAGCAATAATTTCTTTTAAATTAGCATTAACAAGGATTTCTTTATTAATTTTATCAATACCATGCAAAACGGTTGTGTGATCCCTATTACCGAAGGCATCGCCTATTTTTGGTAAAGAAAGATCTGTTAAATCTCTACAGATATACATTGCAACCTGACGAGGAAAAGATAAATTTCTTGATCTTTTTGATGATTCAAGATCAACCATCTTTATATTAAAATGTTTACAAACAGTTTCTTTAATAAGTTTTGGAGTAATGTTCTTGTTATTTGAAGCTATTATATCTTTTAAAACATCCTTTGCAAGGTCTTTATCCATCTTTTGATTGGTAAGGCTGGCATAAGCAATAACCCTAATCAAAGCACCTTCAAGTTCCCTAACATTCGAAGTAATCTTTTCTGCAACAAACTCAATTATTTCTAGCAAATTGGGGCTGATTTCTAGATCTTCCAATTCTGCCTTTTTAATTAATATTGCAACTCTTGTTTCATAATCCGGTGCCTGAATATCAGCAATCAATCCCCACTCAAATCTTGAGCGCAACCTTTCATCTAAAATAGATAAATCTTTAGGGGTTCTATCGCTTGAAACAATAATTTGCTTGTTTGCCTCGTATAGAGTATTGAAAGTGTGGAAAAATTCTTCCTGAGTTCTTTCCTTTTTTTCAATAAATTGAATATCATCTATTAATAAAACGTCTATCTGTCTATATTTATTTCTAAACTCAATATTTTTATCTTCTCTAATTGCTTTAATCAGCTCGTTTGTGAACATTTCTGAAGACACATACAAAACCTTAGCTTTCGGATTTTGTTGTAGAATGTAATGCCCAATTGCGTGCATCAAATGTGTCTTTCCAAGGCCAGCTGCCCCATAAATAAATAAAGGGTTGTACTTCTTAGCGGGCTTCTCAGCAACAGCAAGCGAAGCTGCATGGG
>CAYRVM010000138.1:0-4621 GCA_964427575.1 uncultured Oscillospiraceae bacterium
AGTTAGAAACCTTGGATCCAATTGAATTGTCATCCAAGTGATTTCAAGTCTTTAATCCTCCTGCAAGTTAATAAAAATGTATTACTTATAACTTATTAGTAACTGTAGAATTATTCTCGTGACTCATTTGAGACTTTTTCGTGAGATAATTTGCCATCAAAATAAATAAGTTGGAGTGAAATACATGATTGCAATAGATTCAAATAATTTGTCAAGCAACATATCAAGGTTTATGGTTATTTTGAATCCTACAGAATATGATTGTATTGGATTCTTATATAACGATTACTATGAAATTAAAATTAATTTCCGAGGCATTAGGGAATTTCTAAACACCTTGGAAGAGTTTTTCGACCAATATAATTTTCCGCAATCTACACATATATTAAGGAAGTTTACGGAAAACAAAAAAAAGAAAGGTAGTTTGATTAAAATGGAAAAAGGGAAATTGGAACTCAAAAGCGGAGATGCAACTTTCACTATTCACGTCCAGTTTAGGCAAAATGCCTCCTGGCAAGGAACAATAAGCTGGATCCAGGGTAACAAGACTCAAAGATTCAGAAGCGAACTTGAGATGATTAAACTTATGATTGATGCCATGGATTATGAAAAGACAGCTGAAGGATTAGTAGGTTGGGTTGAAGAAGAGAAGACACCTGTGACTGAGGTGTGACTGAAAAGGGCTAGAATATTTCCACACTAGTAATTGGAAGGCGTTCACTATGAAGACATTAAGATTTTTATCAATAACATTATTTATTATTCTTTTCCTTGGAGCAAATTTATCATTTGCAGCAAGTGTTTTTGATGATACATCTACGAGCATAGGGTTGATAAAAGTTAATTATGTCTCAACTACTACAGCTAAAGTAAAAATAATGATAGAGAAAGATACCCAGAAATACACATATGACCTTCTTCACAACGGAACCACAGAAAATTTTCCACTCCAATTGGGATCTGGAAAATATAAGATAAGCATATTGGAAAATATTTCTGGAAGTTCATATAGGCTGATTAGCTCACAAACTTTTGATGTTACAATCACAGATCAGAATTCGACTTACTTAAATTCAATTCAAAACATCAACTGGAACGTTGATTCTAAAGCTGTAGCAAAGGCAGTTGACCTAACCAAAGGAACAACCGATTTAAAAAAGAAAGCAACGCTACTTTGGACATACATGGCAAAGAACAACAAATATGATTATAAAAAGTTGGCAACCCTACCTACCTCTTATGTGCCAACTGTAGATAAGACCCTCATAGACAAAACTGGCATCTGCTACGACTTCTCATCATTATATGCAGCAATGCTCAGAAGTCAAGGCATACCAGCCAAACTAGTCAAGGGTTACGCACCAAAGAATGCAACCGGCTACCACGCCTGGAACGAAGTCTACGACAAGGCAACCAGCAAATGGATAGTAATAGACGCAACCTACGACCTCCAAGTAATAGCCAAATATCCAAAGCTAGCAGTAATGTCAAAACCAGTAGCCGATTACCAAAAGGTATATGAATACTAACTCAAAAGATAATTAAAGATCCACAAAACGATCTTTGTTAATAGATAAATAATTATTTTTTTAAGAAATTAATGTAAAAGGCAAACCAACCGAAAGGTTGAGGCGCAAAGCTTGGAGCCTAATTCAAAGTCAGTCTAGAATTCTTTCACAATATAGTTCACTTTGAGATGGCCGTCCGGCCGCCAGGAATTTCATTCAAATTTTAAAAGAGGAGATGAAATCAATGGCAACAAGAAAAACTAGACTCGTAATAGCATTTGTCTTAATGCTATCTCTGGTAAGCTTCTTCAGCATACCAGCTTCCGTTTTCGCAGTTGACGAAATTGGCTTTGATACTCAATCAAGCGGTAACATTAAAACTGCGGATCTAAATGGGGTTACCAATTTAAACCACTATGATCTTAAGACCGACGTTTATGTAAAAGCATCTGGCTACACTAGCGGAGCATCACTTTATGTTAAAGTAGTAGTTCCAGGAGGTAGCGGAGCAACTTTAGGTTCAAGTGGTACAACTTTTGTAACTGCTGATTCGAGCGGAAACGCGTTTTTCAAATTATTCGATGTTGTAAAGGTTTACCCAGCCCTTACTACAAATGGATACGCAGATACGACGAATAACGGTGGAGTTTATAAAGTACTTGTATCAACTAATTCTAATTTTGATAATGGTACTATCAAGCATGACTCGTTCAAGGTGTTTGAGAGTGCTAGTATAGACAATAAGTATACTGTAACTTACGATGCTAACGGTGGAATAAATCCACCAGTAGATCTAAATCCTTACTTGGAGGATGATATTGTAACTATTGCTGCAATAGGCGCTATGGTTAAAGTTGGCTATAGTTTCGTAGAATGGACCACTCAAAGCAATGGGGATGGAAGTAGTTATGATCCTGGCGATACTTATACAATGCATGACCACGACGTTACATTCTATGCACAGTGGGAGCGCGTTTCAGGCTTAGTATTTTCAAAAGAAGTTGATCCTACTACAGTTAAATCAAAGTCCACAACTGTAAATTATACATTTACAGTCACAAATACTGGGATCTTCAATTTGAAAGATATTAAGATAACCGATGGTGATCTTTTTAATGACCCTAACCACATTCATATATCACCTTTGAAATCGGGCGAATATTATACAACAACTGTTGCTTTCAATCTTAATCCTACTTTAGATTGGAACAGTAATGTATTTACGAATATTGCAGCGGTAACTGCTAATTATGATAACTCAGTGGTAGTTAATGATATCGCAGAACAAGGTACCGACAGTTATGCTATTCGTGTTACTGACTCAGCAATAGTTACCTATATTCCACCTACCCCAGGGTTAACATTTACAAAAGAAGTTGACCGCTCAATAGTTTACACTACAGATGCGGCAATAATTTATACATTTTCATTAACAAATACTGGTGACTTCAACTTATACAATATTAAGTTGAACGATCCTCTTCTTGGAATAACAAATTTTGCGATTCCAGAGTTGACTATTGGCGCGTCTTTTACAACAACTTCTGGTCCTTTTAATCTTGGAACGTTAAATCCTTCTTTAGATTGGAACGGAGCAGAATTTATAAACATTGCATCAGTTAGTGCTAGTTATGGTGCTGTACAGCAAAGTCAGAATGTTGAAATAGATTGCACTCCTGTTGTGGACCCACAACGTGGTTCGCTTGGACCTATTACAGATTCTGCGATTGTAACTTATATGCCAGGAACTTTGACAATTTATAAAGATGTTCCTGAAGTTACAGAAGATGCAACGCTATTCACCTTTGTTGTATCTGAGGTTGTGTACGATGAAAAAGCATCCACATTCCTTAATAAAGTTAACGAGCTTTATACAACAACCGTTGCAGTTTCAGAAAATAGACCATACACTATCTACGGGTTGCCTGACGGAGAATATCAGGTTGAAGAGCTAACACCTCCTGATTATTACACAGTCTCCGGTAGCGCTATTCAATATGTATATATTGGTGAAAATGGTTACAATCATAGCGTAACATTTACAAATAACTACTATGTTCCACCAACTACTACTACTACAACAACTACTAGAAGAACAAGAACAACGACTGAAGTTGTAGTTCCTGAACCTACTCCAGCTGGACCAGTTGTGACTCCAGAAGTGGTTCTAGATGAACCAGTTCCTGCGGCACCACTACCAAAGACTGGCGGACTTGATCCTAGCTTCCTATATGGGCTTGGCGCTCTGCTAGCTGGATCTGGATTAGTGATTAAAAGAAAGAAAAAATAAAAAATTAATTTTAAACATTTAAAAGTTTAATTAATCAGATTTAATATTGGCTCTCAAATAATTGAGAGCCAATATTTTTATTTTGGCGGTAAATTCTTTTCTAGTCTCGTTTTGACAAATAAATGCTATTCATATTTTTTGTCGTGACTATTTCATTTCTTAATATGCCTAAAGCATTGAAATCAATGGCTTATAGTAATAAGTTAGCTTTGGTCACATATCCATATTATTACATTAATATTAATATTTTCTGTGACTATTTTATGACTTCCTTGTGAGATAATAATAAAAAATAAGATAATAACAGATCCAATAAAGGTCTTATTTATAAATTAAAAATAATGTTTAGAAATTAATGTAAAAGGCAAACTTATTGAAAGATAAGGGCGCAAAGCTAGGAGCCTAAGCCAAAGAGATACAATGCTTTGAGATGGTAGTCCGGCCGCCAGGAATTTCACTCAAATTGAAAGAGGAGATGAAATCAATGGCAACTAAAAAATCAAGACTCGTAATCGCATTTATACTAATACTAACAATGGTGAGCTTTTTCAGCATACCAGCATCAGTTTTCGCATCAGACGACGAAAACTTAATAGTTCAAACAGAAGAAACTACTTTATTGGTGCAAGAGCATAAGGATAAGGATAAAGAAGAGACCAAAACTTATACTGTAACTTATAACGAAGGTAAGCACGGAGATTTTAATGATATTGAATATAAAGATTTAAATTCAGGTTCATCAACACCAGCAGCTCCAACTTCACAAAAAGGAAAAGATGGATATGTATTTACTGGTTGGAGTCCAACAATTTCGCCTACAGTA
>CAYRVM010000139.1:0-4571 GCA_964427575.1 uncultured Oscillospiraceae bacterium
TAGTGGTTGGATTACAACAAGATGTGTACTTTGAAAAGGGTCAGACCCTTTTGCTCGAGCTTTTGCTTAGTTTTCACTAACATTTAAACAGCGTAACAGACTCACCTTCTATCATGATCATATCCGCGAGTTCTGGGGTTGGCAAATTGTAAATTAGTCCACCGCGAATCTGTTCGTGTTCTGTGGCAAAAGAAAGCCCCTCCTCGATTACAAATCCATAGCGAGTGAAGCCATGTCCCCAGAGACCATCGCTGCTCTTTGGGTAGCTATCGTACTGCTGCGTATTGTAGCAAGATTTCATGATTTTCACGAAAGCCTTTTCTGCATCTGCGGCCAATATTTCCTTGGCAGTCGTTTTCTCGAATTTAAATGGTTTGTCGTCATTAAAGAAATCTTCGTCTCCATACATGTCAATCAGCAAATCCTCAACCTTGAATAAAAAGAGAATCAATTCATCAGTAAGTCGTGCCGTAGGCGTAATTTGGGTTTCATTGCCGAGAATACGTGAGCGGTTTGCATGAGCTGTTTCAAAGAGGCGAGAGAAGCTATCTTCTTTTTTTGAAATGCCTACGTAGTACAAGTAGAATAATGTGAAGTTTCGATAGTCTTCTAAGCCGAACGCAGCCACTTCTTGCCTTGAATATAAATAAAATAGTTTGTTAGGCGTAAACCAATGAACAACAGACTTAGTTTGTGGCTCTCCGCTTATGCTGACATGTGATATTCTGATGAACTTAGGGCCAAGTTCAAAATAGAAATTATGTTCATTGTCTGGTTGAGGAAATTGGTTAAGAGGTAATGAGACACCGCGTATCCACATTCCCCCACTTCGAAGATCGAATTTGAAGCACAATGAATCTTGGTCAAAACAATAATTTTCAAACAACGTTTCTTGCCGTTGTCCAATCATATACAGATTACTCTCTCGCGCAATTACGCGAACTTCATTATCGTCGCGAAACCATTCGCCTTCCTGATTAGAAAAAGGCGTAAATACTAATTTTAGTGAATGTAATCCGCACTTAATCATGGTTTTCTCTCCTTTATATCATCTGCGGAGTGGGGAAGCAATCGGTTGGACTCATTTCAAGCTTTTGAATCGTTCCGAAAGCGTCGCTGTTTTTGCTTCATCAATAAAAACAATATTATTTCTTAGAGCGTGTGATTCAATCTTATCGCAAATCTTCTCGGTAGCATTTTCAGTATAGTGACCAGTAATAATTATGCATCCTTTGATATAGAGATAATTTCTCCAGAATCTTGTTCAAGCGGTCTTGTATTGGGTTGTTCGAAACTACATCTGCCCTTACGACGTTCCTGGATTAGATATTATTTTTATTCTTATTCAGTTTTGATATTAATCGCTTTGATTGCCAACGCTTATATATAATCCTACAGCGTAAGTCATTTAAAGGGAAATTTACCCAACTGTCTTTGTAGTCATATTTATTATCGCCCATTAGGAAAATTATAATATCATCAGGAACTCTTCTTTTTGGATTTTGGAATATAACAAATTTTTCAGGGAATGCGGTTATGACAAAATTTATTTTTGATTTATTTTGGAACTTTCCATTAAATTCCATCATGTAAAAAGTATCCATCCCAAATTCAACCTCAAGATTGTCGTATAATTTATCTCCTTTTTTGCCATACATTGCCCACCATATTGCGCCTGTCATATATGAATTATTAAATTTTTGGATCGGTTCAACTTGGTTTACTAATGAAAATATCCATGAGTCTGGATCAAGATAGTCGATCCATAGAATATTGATTTTCCATTCCGTAAATTGATGCTCTTTACATTTTATTCCTGCGATTTTAGATGTCCCGTCACCTTGTACCGTATCTGTATGCTTTTCAGGAAATCCATATGGAGCATATTCTGTTATTTTTGACATGATTGAGCGACCATCACTAAAATTACGAGTACTTGCGGGATGTTCGAGCTTTGTGTTTGTTTTTTGTGAGCCAAGCTGAGTATTTAATTCGATTGCAAATTCATAATTTTTATATTTCGCATCAAAATCACACCCATTGCCATTTTTAGGTTGCAACCCATTTGCAGGGAATAACTGATCCAAAAACAGGATGGTTCGCATCTCTCCCAATATTGCAGATGCTCCAGTTTTGTCTGTCTTTTTTATTTCTTTAATTTTAGCATCAAACCAAGGTTGATATTTATTATATCTCTTTAATGATTCCTTAAGGAAATAAACAGAAATATGGTCATTGCCATTTTGTTGTTTGGCATTTAGGATTTTGGATAAATGTTCTTTAGTAGCAATTGGCGTTGAAAGAATTTCTTTTTTAAATTCGTCAATGTTCATTATATTCCTTTGAGGTGATTTCAAAATTACGAAAATGAAATAAAAACTGAAAGAATTCCGTGCTATTTTATTTTGGTTGAAAAAAGATAGCAAACACAAAGGAGTGTTCATGGGAATTCTTTCATGAGTATTCAATAGCATACAGAAGTGTCTTTTTCCAGTTCTTGAAGACGAAATCGGGGAACTTACCATGAAGCAAAAGGAGTTCATAAGGGTTATCGAGGCAATCGACCTTGAGAAACACCTGCGGGAGTTCCGGTGGAACGAGGGCGGTAGGAAAAGGAAAAGCCGGCTCAGTCTTCTTGGAAGGCTGGTGGCATGAAGAAAATAATCATAGAATCAAAAGGGGAGAGCAGAGGGGACTCCTACGAAGATATAAATCCCCTCAGCTCGAAGCCAGAAGAAAAGAAAAAGAGAAGATAAAAAAAACTCCTTATCTTTTATGAAAGTTGTTCTTGACATGGGACCACCGTATTCCGCTCTTTAGCCTATAGCCCAATCCTATTTTTTATTGCTTTTAATAATTGATCGAATATCATATCATCTAATTCTTTCAAGGTTTTTCTTCTGGCTTCGAACCATTCCGTACAATAATCTTTTCTTGTGTCGGAAATAAGCCTTGAATACAATTCACGGTCATATTTAGACATAATAGAATCAAATTCATTTAAAATATCACTGGAAAGAAATGGCCTATATTCTTCAAGAAGTTCATAAAAATATCTAAATTTATTACAAGCCTCTTGTATTGTGTCATATGCTTTGTCATCTCCAGATAATTTCTTTCCAGGAATTGCTTGACAATAAAATCTGTATTCTCTTCTCCAGTTACAAATGGTTTTCCACAATTCCTTGTATGTTTCAAATTCATATTTAAATTGTGTATCGTGGATTTGTTCTCCTTTTTTATTTTTTGTTTTTAGCCCCTCTAGATTGCAATCATATTCATACTTTATATTGGCAACTATTTTTGCCAGTTGAATACGTCTAACAAAAGCGACAAGAGCTATTAATGCTGGCACTAAATATGGAGCAAACAAATTCCATAATTCCTTCAAAATAAAAGTTGCATTATCCATCGTCTCTCCATTGTCTTGGATTGTGTTTATATAATATTTCTATTAATGCTATTAAAAGTGTGGTGATTTAGCCAATTATTAGATTTAGTACCTAAAAGTTAAATCTTCTGTTTTCAGCGCGAGATTTTGAATTTAATAAAATCGAATTTGTTTCGGATTTCGATGTTTGAGTTTCGGATTTGATTCCGGCTATGCCGGGTTGGGATTATTTCAAATCTTCAGAGCCAAATTTAATTTCATCAATGTTAGGATTACAGTTAAGCCGACAACGAATGATTGCCTCAATTTTAGTTCTTTTCTGATTATATAGTTGCTTGCCGTTTAAACCACATTTATTATCTTCGACTGCTTCTTGTGATATTTTACAATGAATCCGTCTTCCATTGATATCAACGTAGAAACTCCAATGCCCATTTCCATCAACAGTTATTAAATTGCTAAATGTTATGGATGGCATAAGCGGATCATTTTTTTTTATTCTCATATCTTCCTACACCTATTAATCGATTAATAATTTATATTTCTATCTAAATTTATGACTATAAGCATCTAAATAATATTTTTTATTTGTGCCAAAAGAGTTGTTATGATTGTGATAATAATATAGTAATGAGTTCATTATATTAAACAACCTGATTTTAAATATCGGGATAATTTGTTGCAAGAATATCTCTTGTAATTCTGAATGCTCGTGGATTAATGTCTCCAAATCCCTGGGTTATGTTTATTTGATAATTATGTTCAATAAAGTATCAAAGGTGATAAAAGATGGATTATAACCTGCCGTGGAATCATAAACCATTGTTTTTCACTGCAAGACACCATCCCAAATCAGAAATAATCGATATTTTGCTTGAAAGATTGCTTAAATGCCAATACCTTACGGGTACAGTGCAGTTGTTATGACAGGCCGAAAGGTTTGAAATTTTATCTCCTTGTCTTTTTGGAGCTAACTTTAATCATATAGGAGAAATGAGTTTTTTATTCCGTCAGTTGACGGGTATTATAATTTTGACGTGATTTTCGACAGACGTTTCATATAGAAAACTGGCAGTTTTCCTGACAAGAGAAACGATGTCGGAGGTTGCGCCCCACCTGGGGCGCCTCTTCCGCATTCTCTTGTATCTGCAAAAGCGGAGACTTGAAATGGAGACAAAGG
>CAYRVM010000140.1:0-2805 GCA_964427575.1 uncultured Oscillospiraceae bacterium
GTCTTCCGGTGTATTTTGCATATTCCAAACTCATCAATTCCACTGTAATGTGCTTTAGTTCCGTAGCCCTTATTAGCGTCAAAAGCATAATGTGGATATTCCAAATGGAAGTCCTGCATCATTCTGTCTCTTGTGACCTTAGCCACTATTGATGCTGCAGCAATCGATACACTTAGACTATCTCCTTTGATTATTGCTGTCATCGGTATTTTTATACCTTCAAGTCTAACCGCATCTATAAGGAGGTGATCTGGCGCAATTCCCATGTTTTCAATGGCAAGTTTCATTGCAAGCTTAGTCGCATTTAATATATTGATATCATCAATGATAAAATTATCTACTATCCCAATTCCAAATGCTAAGCAAGCATCGGTTATTTTTTCATATAAATCATTTCTCTTTTTTTCGCTAAGTTTTTTCGAATCATCTATTCCTAAAATCTTAAAGTCTCTTGGAAGTATTATGCTGCAAGCTACTACAGGCCCAGCAAGAGGTCCTCTACCCACTTCATCAATTCCACAGATTTTTTCTATTCCCTGTTCATATAGGTCGCTTTCAAATTTGCTCATCTCAATGAGTTTTTTTTCCAAATCAACCATTATTCGTATTTCTCCACATCATGTACTTTATAAAGCATTTCTTCAGGTCTTTCTAAAGTAATGCGTCCGAGTATCCCAGCTCTGTATTCATCTATTATGGTCCTTGAAGTTCTTTCATAGTCGATTCTATCACCGGATAGAATAAAGCCCCTTTTTTTCGCTATCATTTCCATAGTTTCAAGTGGGGTTTCACCTAATTCAGTGAGTTTATATCTAGTAATAAGTAAACTTTTGTATTCATCTGAAAGGAACTTAATGAGCTCAAGAGTAATCGAAGGAATATCTAGAATCTCATCTTTTATTGATCCTAGGAATGCCAATTTTAAACCAACCTTTGGATCTTCAAACTTTGGCCACAAGATACCTGGGGTATCTAAAAGCTGCATGTTTTCTGAAAGATTGAGCCATTGCTTTCCCCTTGTCACTCCTGGCTTATTGCCAGTCTTTGCGCTTTTCTTTCCTGTAAGTCTATTAATTAAAGAAGACTTCCCAACATTTGGAACCCCAACTATCATAATTCTCAAAGGTCTTTTCCTAATGGAGTCTGCATTCTTTTCTTCTTGAATCCTTTCAAGTGTTTGCATAAGTTGAGGAATTCCATCGCCCTTTACTGAATTCATTAAAAGTGGGATAGCGCCCTGACCTTTAAAGTAGTCGCGCCAAAACGCATTAATTTTAGAATCGCCCAAGTCGCTCTTGTTCAAAGCGATAATCCTTGTTTTATTCGAAATCAATTCGTCTATTATTGGGTTCCTGCTAGAAATTGGGATTCTAGCATCAATTACTTCAATTACAACGTTGACCATCTTCAAGTTTTCTTGAATCAGTTCCTTCGTTTTTTTCATATGGCCTGGGTACCAGTTTATTTGTTCCATGCAATCTCCCGATATCTTAATAAAACTAAAGGCTGGTAATTATCCAGCCTTTAAAATATCTATATATTCTTTTTAATTTTTATCTTGGCAGATTTACCAGTTCTTTCACGCATGTAGAATAGTTTAGATCTTCTTACAGCACCGCGTCTAGTAACTTCAATCTTTTCTATCTTAGGAGAGTGAAGTGGGAATGTTTTTTCAACGCCTACTCCAGAAGCAATTCTTCTAACTGTAAAAGTTTCGCTTAGACCTCCATTTTGTCTTTTAAGAACAAAACCTTCAAATATCTGGATTCTTTCTCTTGTTCCTTCTTTGATTTTTATATGAACCTTAACGGTATCACCTACTCCAAATTCAGGAATGTCTTTTTTAGTATACTCTTGTTCTAGTACTTCAATAATATTCATTTCTTAGTCCTCCTCTCTTTCGTAGACGTTCGTGGTAAATAAATTATCCAGTGGACCGCCCGTAATACACCGTCGGTAATTGTACCATATAACCCTCATATCTGACAAGACTTATTTTAAATTATATGATAATTTTTGCATTTTTTTATTGAGATATGAACGATTAAGCTCTTGGATGAGCTCTATCATAAACTTCTTTTATTCTACTTTTTGTCGTTTCCAAATATATCTTAGTAGTTGCCATATCTTCATGCCCTAGGAGTTCCTGGAGAGATTTAATGTCAGCTCCGTTTTGGATAAGGTGAATGGCGAACGAATTTCTCAAAATTTGTGGTGATATCTTCTTAACTATACCCGCAAGTTCTGCATATTGTTTGATTATCTTCCAATAACCTTGCCTGGACATTCTTTCCCCAGAATAATTAACGAATAGCGCTTGCTCCTTGCTATCCTCGTTGTGAATCAATGTATTTCTTGCCTTAAATATATATTCCTCAATAGCAGCTCTCGATGGTCTACCTAGTGGAATTATCCTAGCTTTTCCAAATTCTCCCGAACATGTTATAAAACCTATTCTTAGATTTAAATCGCTCAAGTTTGCCTGTGATAACTCTGAAACTCTAATCCCGGTAGCATATAGGACTTCTAATATTGCGCGATCTCTAATTCCTTTCGGAGAATTGTCTGGGAATTCTAGTAAGGACTCAATTTCTTCTATGCTTAAGTACTCGATTTCTTTTCTTTCAACCTTTGGTGATTTCATATTTTTGCTAGGATTTGTTGGTATTTGTGATGTTTCATATAGAAATCCATAATAGGCACGAAGCGATGCAATCTTTCTATTTAAAGTAGCGCCTGCTTTTCCATCGTTTTTCAATTTCATTATGTAAGTTATTAAGTCAGTATTATTTGCTAAAAGCTCGT
>CAYRVM010000140.1:2905-4550 GCA_964427575.1 uncultured Oscillospiraceae bacterium
TTTTTCAATTTCATTATGTAAGTTATTAAGTCAGTATTATTTGCTAAAAGCTCGTTTTCGATACCTTTAGCCAAAAGAAAGCTCTCAAACTCAAGAATATCTTTTCTGTAAGCAGATACAGAGTTTGCTGCCATTTTCTTTTCTATATTCAAATAATTAATAAACTCAATTAGCTTTTGCATAATTCTCCACCATCAGAATTGCTATGATTGTTTTTGCGTCGCAGATTTTCCCATTTCTAATCATTTCCTTTAGTTCTGCAATGTCAAACAAGAAGGATTCAATGTGCTCGTTTTCATCTGGGCATGGCTCTCCTGGCTCCAAATCGTTTGCGTAGAACAAGTAAATGATTTCGTCGCTAAAGCCTACTGAGGTATAAAAAGAAGTGAGTAATGTAAGGTTTTCGGCCTTGTATCCCGTTTCCTCTTTAAGCTCTCGTATCGCAGCTGAAATCGGCTCATCGCCAGCCTTGTCTAGCTTGCCAGCAGGTATTTCGAAAAGAGCTTTCTCTGCAGCTTTTCTATATTGTTTGACAAGGACCATCTTGCCTTCTTTAGTTATTGCAGCAATTCCGACCCCGCCTTTATGCTCGACTATTTCTCTGAATGAGGTTTTATCTCCATCAAGGCTTACCTTATCCTTACGCAAATTAATAATGCTTCCTTGATAAATCATTTCGCTTGAAATTGTCTTTTCTTCAATTACCATTGCAGCTCCTAATGAATAACGCCGAATTTTTAGACGGAAAATATATTTAGCATTCGACTACAATTAATTAATACTATAAGGATTCAGACATATTAATGGATTTTCAAATTGCAGCGAAGACACCTTCTGCTACGGAATCACTAAACCCATTATTTTTTAAGACATTTACCGCTTCAATAGTTGTGCCATTTGGCGAGCAAACCATGTCAACAAGATCATTTGGTGTTCTACCTGTTTCAAGAACCATTTTGCTAGCACCAAGTACAGATTGAGCTGCCATTTTTAGTGCCATATTATAATCTAATCCCTTTTCTTCTCCAGCTTTAGCGATTGCTTCGATAAACATATAAGCATATGCTGGGCTACTTCCACTAACTCCAATTATTGCATGGATTTTATCTTCACTAACTAATTCAACTTTTCCAATTGATTTTAATATTTCCATTGGAACCAACTGCTCATCCAGACTAATTCCATTTCCAATGCACACCGCCGTCATGCTTTCGTTGACTAAGGCAGGGGTATTAGGCATTATTCTAATTAGTTTGATTGGGTAGCTAAAATTTCCGGCAATATAATCCATTGTTATTCCAGCCGCCATTGAAATCAATATTTTTTCTTTCGTCATAGTTTTATTGACAGCGTCTAAAACTTTTCCGTATACATTTGGCTTTACTGCAAGGAAAATAATATTACAATTCGCAACTAGTTGTTCGATTGTATCGCATTTATTTATCCCTAAGTTTTTTGCAAGTTCGCTTGATTTTTCAATATCTGAATCGCATACAAAAATACTTGAGCCAATATCCTTATGTAAATCATTTTGTGCTGCTAGATATCCCTTAATAATGGCTCCGCCCATATTCCCTGCACCAATGAATCCTATATTCATAATAAACTCCTTATTATTTACTTAAAAAGACCGTCGCTTTTTCTT
>CAYRVM010000141.1:0-4450 GCA_964427575.1 uncultured Oscillospiraceae bacterium
CGATGACCACTATCACGCCTAAGAGCACCAAAGAATATAGCATCACCTTGTCTGTATCCACCCCTGTCTGAGCCTTCCCTGGCTCCTTGGCCTGCTGCCTGGACGGCCCAGATCGCGTTATTTCAACGGTTTTAGGCTTATTTCTGCCTACCCCCTCAATCAGACCCCATTTGGACAAGTCAAGCTCGTTTTCAAGCCTTTCCTGGAGATCCTTGGGTAAACTTGAGAAGAAATTGAAGCCCGTAATGCCTTCAGCTTCCCTGACCGTCATGGCATATATGCTTATGTCGCCTTCTGGAGCGTCCTGAGGTATTATAAAGGCGATCATTTTCAAGTCTGGCTCCTTGTCATCATAAATTACCTTGAAGAAGCGCTTGGGAACAGCGACCTTGTTCTTCCTGCCTATGAACTCAGTTGGTTCGTCCTTTAGGACTGGTCCAGTAGCAATAAGCAGTTCCCCGTCCTTTATAGCCCATTCCCTCTCATGGTTTTCAAGATTCTCCCAGATTCCAGCATTGAAGGCGTGTTTCTGCGGAGTCATGTTGGACATGTAGAATGTTTCATTCATCAGTTCCTGGTCGGCTTTGAAGTCTGCCGCAGGGCATAAGTGGCCACGGTCATAGCCGCTCTTGGAATAGTCATATGATTCCGCACTCCTGGAGGGCACAAGCGGATCAGCCTTGAATCCTTCAGACGGTCTCTTTGCCGTTCCATGAACCATAGTTCCCGTCAGCTTGTATGCCACCCAGTCAGCTTCCTCGAACTTCTCATTGTATTGGAGCGTGTAGTTTTTATGCCTGACTATCTCGTCAGAGGATGAATAGGCAGGAAGTTCCACCTGGGCGTATGAGGAGATCGCCAAGAGTGAGAGTAGTAAGGTTAATATCTTATTCATTCTTTGAATTATCCTATGAATTTTGAACTGGAAATATAGATTAATCCAGAATGGAATAAAGCAGGACAGCCAATAAAACAGGGAATCTTTAATATGAAAATATCCAAGATAGTCTCAGGCGGTCAGACTGGAGCAGATAGAGGTGGTCTTGATGCAGCCATTGAGCTTGGCATACCTCATGGGGGCTGGTGTCCTAAGGGCAGAAAGTCTGAAGATGGTGTAATCCCCGACAAATATTACCAGAAGGAAATGACTTCCTCTGACTATCTGAAACGGACAGAACAGAATGTCATAGATTCCGATGCCACCATAATATTTACCTATGGTCAGCCTACTGGTGGTTCAAAAAAGACTGTAGATTACTGCGAAAAGCACAATAAGCTATATCGGTGTTTTGATTTATCAGCTATGAACGACACTGAATCCGCTTCTCGCATTCTTGGATTTCTTGAGAATCAACACGGTGGTATGCTGATAATGCCGATTGATAAACTTCCAAAAATCCCCGATAATGCCGTCATAAACATTGCTGGTTCACGGGAGAGCAAAGCTCAAGGCATACAGGAACGGGTAAAGAGCGTCCTTGTTCTTGCGTTGTCTGGCAAAGTCTATCCATCGATAGGAGAATGATAGCTTCAGTCAATCTTAGATGGCTTTCCATTTCCTATGGGAGGTTCATTCATTTAAAGGGCAAGTTCATGGCTATTTTTCAAAAAACAGCCATGATTATTTCCTGTTTTACTTGATATAAATTAGCCCCTTGAATACCTTTTCCAAAAGGCGTAAAACAAGATTAAATCCAGTAGCAGCTCATTCTGAGAACGGTTGAGGGGTTTGCACTACTCTAATCTTGCCAATCTTAATCCCTCTGGAATCAGTAAGCTTTATTCTCCTTGGTCTTTCAAGCAGGGCGACTTCCGAAATCTCATCCGAAAGTTTCTTGAATATACCCTTTATCTCCTGGTCGAAGTTGCCCTTTACAGGCTCATTGTCGCAGTCAATTTCAACCAGCAACGTCTTTACCCTGATGTTCTCCCTTTCTATCATGTGAGGCCTTGGAGTTAGAGTTTATGATTTTTTAACTTTCGTAGCCCTGAAATAGCTTCCAGAGATGGCAATGCTTAGCCTCTTGAGGAACTCCAGTCCATCCTTTGGAAATAAGATTTTGCCACCACCTAAGTTTATGCCATACTGCGTCCATTCATCTATGAAGAACTGGCTTGTACCTATAAACTTCAGCTCTCCCCCTCCCTACTTCGTTCTTTCTTTTCGTTTCCCAAAGAAATCAACATTTCTAAAAATTCTCCAAGGCAGTCTTCAACTCTCTTCTTTTTCCCATCAGTCCAAGTTAGCTGACATCCTTTAAGCCAATATTTATCTTCATCAATCCGAAGCCTCAAGATACCAGAAGCATAGTATTCATAATCATATTTTGTGCAATTACTAAAAGAAACTTTCTTTTTTATGATTTTACACGGTTCTTCTATGCAAAATCTGACTCGTTCACCTAAAATAACTGCACAGCTTGGGTGATTTGCAAAATCGAGGAAATTCTTTTTTTCGAGTTCCTTAATTATAGTATCAGCAATAATTAATGCTCGCTTTAACAAATTCTTAGTTACATTTATATGGATGTTATTATGTGGAGGAGAATAACGATTTCCTCTCATAAAATCCTCACGTGCTGTTTTGAAATAGGAAATTGCTTCCTTTATCATAGGGTGAAGATTTAACAGTGAATCATTGACAGGAATTTGGAGCTTAGGCTGGTAATGTTTTTTCTTAAGGATTACAGGAGTTGAACGCAGATGGATAATTACAAAATCAGTACCTGATGACTTAAGTAGTGGTTTTCTTCTGACTTTATGCCCATGAGCCAGTTTAGCCCAGTATCCACGTCCTGGTATCGGAATATTTTTTTTATTGCATATTTTGGCTAGTCCTACATTGGACAGATGATATTTCTTGGCAAGCTTGGACATTGGCTGAGACCATACTTCATCATATAAATCTTTTCTTAAGAATTTAATCTCAGAATTCATAGCATTACTACCTTTGTAAATATAATATTTTCATCTCCGTTGAGTATCTCTTTTTGAATACAAGACACTTATGTTATATAAAATTTCCTATTTAAATATATCAACACCATTCTTCCTGCTATCATAATAGTTGTTGCTGTCGATATAATCCACAAGATTGTCATTTTTATATATGGCAAATGCATTGTACACGCTTCGGTAGTTAAGGTCAGTAGCATTTGGCAGGATAAGTTTCTGGTGAACAGCTAGGTATTCCAAATCTAGTACATGTTTGCAGTCAATCCACATCAAAACACCCTCATTTGATGATTCAAGTAATTTGCCCGTGAACTTGGTTGCTCGAAATATATAAAATATTCCATTGGTATTATGATTATCAATCCAGGCAAATGTGCCAAACAGTTCCATGTCGTGTAAGGTTAGCCCTGTCTCTTCAGCAAATTCTCTTTTCGCAGAATCATAAGCAGATTCAAATGGTTCAATTTTCCCGCCAGGAGGCATAATCATATTTGGCTGTATACGCTTGCTGGAGGCTCTTCGAATCAGCAAAAGGCGACCTTCCGAAACTAAATATATCAATGTAAATGGTATGTAATTGTTTGCTGTCATGGTGTATTTCAATATTGATTTAAACTATGATTTTCCAAGTTAATTGCTTCAAAATATCACATTTATCCTGTTATTTGGGTTGGTCAAAACATTTTAAGAGATTATTTTAAGAGGAAGGTTACTGTGTCTCTATATTACCATATGTCTGAAGAACTTTGAAAGTATTAGAATAAGTAAGGTTTATTCCCATCAAAATTAATGAGAAAAATTTTATATCACCTGATTCTGTTTTAAAAGCACTTTGTCAGTTATCCGCCGTTGAATATATAGGTGGAAAGAACAGTAACAGAGACATTCTTGCCTATTATCTTCTATTATCCTGCTTAAACGTAACAAGGTTCAAATCGAAGGAAATGAGTAATGCTTTTTCAGATAAAAGTAAATTACTCCAGTTAATATATACCTTGGGAGGTGTATTTGACCCGAAAGAGGACATAGGCAAAAGAGGTTGCTTGTTTTTTACATCTTTCAATGCAGCCAAAACCTCCCCAGCCAATACTTTATTTTATAATCAGGCTACTGAGTTTGAGTCACTAGCTGGACGAATGAAAGACACTATTGATAACACGATTTCCGACCATCTTCTTATGCCAACTATAAGAGATGGTGTTAAATATTATTGCTTCAAAAGCAACTTGGAAAAAGCTATTGTGGCACAATACAGGAATAAATTCCCGTTCTATGCTCTTTTATTTTGGTTATATAGATTCATTGATTTTGAAGAATTATCCTTGAAAGTATTAAAAATGCTTTTTATTCATGATTTCAATATATCTCCCGAGCAAATTACAGAGCTTTTCGATTTAACACCAATTCAAATTTCAGCGTCTTCTTCTCATATCCAATCAAAACAAGTAAGAAAATATTTTAGGATTGAGAGTTTGGTTGAGATAAAAAGTTCATC
>CAYRVM010000142.1:0-4438 GCA_964427575.1 uncultured Oscillospiraceae bacterium
TAGTTTTATGATATATATATTCATCATATTTTGCAAAATATTCTCTTTTATTTTAAGCTCAACAAGTGTCGATTGAATCCCCTCTAATTTATTTTGAAGGCTTACAAGTTCAGTGATATCTCTTGAAGTAGAGATAACCTTCGTCATGTTGCCATCGCTATTAAAAATTGGTATGCCTGTGCTTAATATTCTCTTTCCTTCTTTATTCTTATGGACTAAAGTAACTTCCTTCTTTTGTTCTATTACTTGCTTGGCAACAGATGGCGAAAAGATACCTTCAGTTTCAAGAAAGGAAACATTCTTTCCTATTACAGCCTCGCGATCAACCTTATATAATTGTTCACAAGCCTTGTTTATCCACATGGCATTACCTTGGGCATCATCTATAAATATTGCATCGTTTATTGAGTCCAATATGGTAATCAATTCGAGACTTGAAACTTTTAAAAGCAAGTTTTTTGAAATTGTCAAAGCTGTCTAACCCCCATAAATAAAGATTTGTAAGGTAATTATATCTTTAAATATACTACTTCGCAATATAATAAAAATGCTTGACATTACATAGGCAAAATGATAATCTAACGACTGTAAGTAATCAAGAGGAAGTCATCCGCTTCTCACCTTATAGCTAGGGCTCATAAGGTCAATATAAACAAATTATAATTTTAAATATATAGTTTGTCTTGGAGCGGGTAGTTATATCTGCTTTTTTATTTTTTTAGGAGGTGCTAAACATTAACAAAGAAACTCAAATTAACGAAGAAATTCGTGACAAGGAAATAAGACTAATTGACAGCGACGGCGGACAGTTAGGCATAATCAGTACAGAGAAGGCTATGGAAATTGCTTTAGAAAAGAAGCTGGATCTAGTAATGATTTCACCGACAGCGAATCCACCAGTTTGTAAAATCCTTGACTACGGGAAGTACAGATACGAGCTTCAGAAGAAAGAAAAGGAAGCTAAGAAGAAACAAAAGACTACCCAAATTAAGGAAATTAGACTTAGCCCATCGATTGAAGCTCATGATCTAACAGTTAAAGCTAACAATGCAATAAAATTCTTAAAAGAATTGGACAAAGTTAAGGTTAGCTTAAGATTCAAGGGCAGAGAAAGAGGCTATACAGACGTGGGGTTTGTTGTTATGAATAAATTTGCTGAAGCAGTAGCAGAATTCGGAATTGTAGAAAAAAAGCCGGAATTTGAAGGTAGAAGCATGATTATGATTTTAACACCAAAGAGTTAATATAAAAGAGCAAGAATAATATACAGGAGGAAATTTCGATGCCAAAGATGAAGTCACATAGAGGAGCTAGGAAAAGATTTAGACTAACAAAGAATGGTAAAGTAAAAAGAAATAAAGCTTACAAGAGCCACATTCTTACTAAAAAAAGTGCCAAGAGAAAAAGAGGCCTAAGACAAGCAACTTATCTCACTAGCGCAGATCACAGAAGAATCAAATCAATATTAATGAAATAATTTAGGAGGTTAGATGAGATGGCAAGAGTCAAAAAGGCAATGAATGCTAAAAAAAAGCATAAGAAGATATTAAAATTATCAAAAGGTTTTTACGGATTAAAGAGCAAGGTATTTAGAGCAGCTAATCCAGCAGTTATGAGATCACTTCGTTCTGCATTTATAGGCAGAAAGATGAAGAAGAGAGAATTTAGAACTCTTTGGATCGCTAGAATAAGTGCTGCAGCAAGAATGAACGATATTTCCTATAGCAAACTTACTCATGGATTAAAGTTAGCAGGAATTGAAATCAATAGAAAAATGCTTTCAGAAATGGGAATTTTCGACCCAGCAGGCTTTACTAAAATGGTAGAGATCGCAAAAAAAGAATTAAAAATCAAATAGTAAACCAAATATTTAGACCTAGAGCTTATGCCCTAGGTCTTTTTTATGAAAATTATTCTATTGCTTAATACTAAATATAGATTTATTATCTAGATGAAACGATTAAGTCATCTATATATCGTGGATTTGAATGATTGGGAGGGTATCAAATGAAATGTCCATATTGTGAAAACATTGACTCTAGGGTAATAGACTCAAGACCGACTGAAGAAGGTTTTGCCATCAGGAGAAGAAGAGAATGCGATCAAGAAAAGGTTCACAACTTATGAGAAGGTAGAAGAAATACCGTTTATGGTTATAAAGAAAGATGGAAGTAGGGAAGCTTTCAATAGATCAAAAGTAATCAATGGAATAATAAAGGCATGTGAAAAAAGGCCAGTTTCTATAGGCTCAATCGAGACCATTGCAGGCGAGATAGAAAGAGGCTTAAATAATTTAATGGAAAAAGAAATTGAAAGCAAAGTCATTGGGGAACTAATAATGGAGCATCTTAAGGAGCTTGACGAGGTTGCTTATGTAAGGTTTGCCTCTGTTTACAGACAGTTTACAGACGTTAATACATTTGTTTCCGAAATTGAAAAGCTTATAAAAAGATAGATGGTTGAAATCAAATAATTAGCAAAAGAGGATTTTCTTTATGGATATAATTAGAATAGCTATTGATGGTCCTTCCGGGGCAGGAAAAAGCACTGTAGCAAAAGAATTAGCTAAAAGATTAGGGATTGACTATGTCGATACAGGTTCAATGTACAGGGCTGCGGCATATAAAGCCACGTTAAATAATATAGAAAGAGACGAAGTTGATAAACTTTTAGACATGTTAACGCATACTGACATTGACTATTCCAATGGAAACATAATCTTAGATGGAGTAGTTGTAAATGACAAAATCAGAACTCAGGAGATTTCCAGCATTGCATCTGATATTTCGGCAATTGCCAAAGTAAGAGATATAATGGTTGCACTTCAGCGAGATATGGGTAGCAGAAAAAGTATAATCATGGATGGCAGAGATATTGGTACTGTTGTATTAAAAGAGGCAGAGTTCAAATTTTTCATAACAGCCGACCTTGAAGAAAGAGCAAAGCGAAGATGGTTAGAACTCAAAGGTAAAGGAATAAATGCAGACTTAGAAACGGTAAAGAGAGAGATAGAAATTCGAGATTTTAACGATACGACAAGAGAGGTGACGCCTCTTAGACAAGCAGATGACGCTATCTTAATAGATGGCTCAAAACTTACTGTGGAGAATACTGTAGACATGATACTTGGAATTATCAAAGAAAAAAAGCACAGTATTCATATTAAAGATATAGGCTAGGACTATAATGAAGAATACAATAAAGGATGTAGCAAGGGCTGCAAATGTTTCAATAGCAACAGTGTCGAGAGTTATAAACAAAACTACTCCTGTTAAGCTTGAGTTGGAGCAGAGAGTTCATAAAGCAATTAATGAACTGGGCTTTATTCCAAACAGCGCAGCTAGGAATTTAGTTATGCGAAAAAACAGAACAGTTGGGGTTATTGTTTCTGACTTATCAAATTCATTTACGGGAGAAATATTAAATGGAATTGAGGAAATGTGTCAAAACCTCAAATACGATGTCCTTGTTGCAAGTACTGGCGGGAATATAGAAAAAGAAATCAAGTGTCTCGAGGCGTTCGAAGGTAAACAGGTAGAAGGACTAATAATAATTCCCTGGACACTTCATTCCGAAACCGTTGAGAAAATAAATTCGATGTCAACATATGTAGTTATGGTTAACAGAAATAACAGTAAACTCAACGTTCCAATCATAGCAATCGACAATTATAAAGCCTCATATCAGATGACAAACTATTTAATTTCTAAAGGCCATAAGAAAATTGGTTTAATTAGAAATAGTGTTGATGTTGACTTTTTCGGGCTGGATCAGTACAGGGGGTATAAACAAGCATTGACTGACCATAATCTTGAAGTTGATCAAAGATATATAAAGTATGGTGACTTCAGCATGGAAAACAGCTATTCAATAGTAAAAAACTTTATTACAGATAACGATGTTCCAACGGCTATTTTCGCAACTAGTGATATTATGGCTATAGGAGCCATAAATGCATTGAGAGATAATGATTATAACGTTCCAGAAGACGTATCCGTTGTAGGTTTCAATAATGTGAAAATGGCATCACTTTATAGACCGAGGTTGACAGTAATCCATCAACCTTTATTTGCAATCGGAACTGTGGCGGTAAAGATGATCGTAAATAAAGAGGCATATCCACTAACCCCAGAAAGCAAGGTAGTAATAATGCCTCATAAACTCATAGAAAGAGAAAGTTGCGGCGAAGTAACAAAGAACATCAAATTGCCGCCGCCTAGAAGAATGTTTGGTGATGATACTACTACAGCATATGAATAAAAAGTCCACTGCCAATCTTTGGCTCAAACCAAGTCGATTTTGGCGGCATTATCATTCCCTGATCAGAGATAGTCAATAAATCATCTATTGAAACTGGATATAGAGCAAAAGCCACTTTCATATCTGACTTAACCCTTCTTTCCAATTCCGAAAGACCTCTTATACCACCAACAAAATC
>CAYRVM010000143.1:0-4433 GCA_964427575.1 uncultured Oscillospiraceae bacterium
AGTCATCAATAAAATAAATATGATTAAAACTGCTAATAATTTCTTCATCTTAATTTATTCCTTTCGCTAAGAAATAGGGAGTTGTTTGAATACTAATCTTTGGCACCATTTTAGCATAAATAATTAATTGTTCATACGAATTGTTTATTTGCTAATTTAGTTCATCAAACCCTTTCGAGTTGATTATTCTTTTATGACTCCTTGGGCTATTGCTATGATTCAAATTTCTATATATAATTCAGTTATATTTATATGTTTTCTTCGCTTTGGGGGATATTAAATGAATGTATTAATCGTCGATGATGAGTATTTAATTCGCGATGGACTTGCAAGAAGTATTGACTGGGCAACTCTTGGGTTTGATTTGGTTGAAATAGCGGAGCATGGCGTAGAAGCGCTTGAGATGATTGATAAAACAATGCCTGATTTAATTCTAACCGACGTCCGTATGCCATTTATGGATGGTTTAGAACTAATTAAAAGTGTCAAAGCAAGATACCCAGAATTGTGTGTGATTATAATTAGTGGTCATGAAGAATTTTCCTATGCTAAGACCGCCCTTCAACTAGATGCTTTTGACTATGTTCTTAAGCCAATCAATCTTCTTGAACTTGAAATAGTAATTAAGAAAGCTATTGTTCACATCAATCTGCAGGATGAACGCAATAAAGAAATATGCAATATCAAGAGTCAGATTTTGACTTATATTCCAATATTGAAAGAAAGATTTATATTAGATATTATTTTTGGCAAACTATCAAACAATCAAATTGCTTCAAATACATTAGAGTTCGGTTTCAATCCTAACCATTATTATATTACTGCATTCATTGAGGTTGATGGCTCTTTTTGTAACCCTTCCGATTTATCTGTTGAAGGTCAAAAAAAATTAGAGATGTATTTTGAAAATGATTTAAACAATACGAGTTCAACCTTCATCTGTAATATTTCAACTCACGAATACTTGTTATTGCTTTCTAGTGATATTCAAACGAAATTAGAAGACGAGTTAATTAAAATTGTATCTGTTATACTTGATAAAGGTACTGAATATAGTCTTTCCCTTACAATTTCTACAGGTTCTACTGTTACTAGCATCAACGATTTACGATTATCTTATGAAAATTCAATTCTTACTTCAAACGGAAAGTTTATGAGCGGTGGAAATCGTATTTTATTATTTAGTGAACTTGAAAAACAATCATCCTTAAACAATATGGAGTCCTACGATATCTCTGCTTTTAAGAATGCTTTGGTTTTCTCTGATAAGAAATCAATCTTGGATGAGTTTAACAAAATTCGCTCTTTAGTATTGCTTCAAAAGCAACCTTCTAAAATTGTTCTGCAATTATTATGTTTTAATATTTTTTTGGAATGCAGGCGTGCTCTTCAAGAGCAAGGTGCTGAGGTCGAGGTAATTATTGAAAATCCTCAAGAGAACTTCCAAAAGCTTTTAGATCAGCCTTCGTACGAAATTATGTTTGATCACTTAGAATCTCTGGTAGTTGAGATTTTAGACTACCGCGACGAACTCCGATTTAAACAATATTCTTTTGATGTAGATAAAGCAAAAAAATTTATAAAAATTAATTATAAGGATGTAACTCTAAGTTTAAAAAGCATTTCAAAACACATTAATATGAGTGCTTGTTATTTTAGTGTAATCTTCAAAAAAGAAGCTGGCATCACTTACATAAACTATCTAACCAGCATTAGGGTTGAAAAGGCGAAAGATCTTTTATTAAATAGTGATTTGAAGGTTTATGAGGTTGCATATGAGGTTGGATATGACAACCCAACTTACTTCAGTACTCTTTTTAAGAAATTAACTGGGATTTCACCTTTCGATTATAAAAAACAAATTCTAACACCACGAAATTAATAGATAATATTAGTTTAACTTCCGCATATTAATATCTGAATTTATATATACCAAATTTACTTTCCATATGTTCTTTTTTTAGAGGAGGATTTTAACATGTCTCACTTGACTGCAAAATCAGCTTATAGAACTTTGGAAGAGCGGCTTAATAGGTTCCCTCAGGGGGCGCCACCTTCTGAAACCTTATATAAAATTCTTGCTGTCCTTTTTTCTGAAAAGGAAGCTGCTTTGGTGGCGCAATTGCCTATAAGGCCTTTTACTGCTAATAAGGCCGCTGCAATCTGGGGGATGCCGCTTACCGAAGCAAAAGGAATATTGGGCAAACTGGCTTCCCGTTGTATTCTTTTAGATATGGAAACCGATGGCGAGGTTCGCTACATGCTCCCACCTCCGATGGCGGGTTTCTTAGAGTTTTCGATGATGCGCACACGAAATGATATAGATCAAAAGCTCCTTGCTGAGTTGTTTTACCAATATATGAACGTCGAGGAGGATTTTGTGCGTGAACTTTTCTTTAGCACTGAAACCCGAATAGGTAGGGTGTTTGTAAATGAGGAGGCTCTTGATTTATCGTTTGCAAAGAATTATAAAAGTTCCTCAGATTCGTCGATTATATTAGAAAACGAAAAAGGTAATTCCCTTCAAAACGATCATGCTGTACATATTTTAGACTTTGAAAAAGCAAGTCATATCATAAAGACTGCGCCGCATATTGGGATCAGCATGTGCTACTGTCGCCACAAGATGGAGCATGTTGGTAAGAATTGTGATGCTCCTATTGACGACATCTGCATGACTTTCGGCAATACCGCTGATGCTTTGATCCGCCACAACTACGCTAGAAGAGTTGATGCCTCTGAATGCATGGAGTTGCTTCACAAGGCCTACGAATATAACTTGGTACAGTGCGGAGAAAATGTGCGAAACGAAGTTTCCTTTATATGCAACTGCTGTGGTTGCTGCTGCGAAGCCTTGGTTGCTTCAAGAAACTTCGGAAACCTCCACCCAGTTGAGCCCACAGCCTACCTTCCACTCCTAACCGAATCCTCATGCATTGGTTGCGGCAAGTGCGAAAAAGCCTGCCAAGTGGAAGTCATAAAAATGCAAACAAAAGACGGGAAGAAACTTCCCGTCATCGATACAAATATATGTCTAGGCTGTGGGCTCTGCGCCCGGGCCTGCCCCAACGCCAGCCTAATCATGCAGCGGGGCCACCAAAGAACCATAACCCCATCCACTTCAGTCCACCGCGTTGTCCTAATGGCCATTGAAAAAGGCATGCTCCAGGAACTGATCTTTGACAACAAAGCACTCTTCAGCCACCGAGCAATGGCCGCCATCCTCTCGTCCATCCTGAAGATGTCACCGGTCAAAAAAGCCATGGCCAGCGACCAGATGCGTTCCGTCTATCTAGATAAACTTATAAATTTCAAGAAAATTTAATTAAATTTATATAGCGACTATTCCACAGCATAATATTTTCTATTTTTCTATTCTTTATTTGCTCTTACTTTTTTTCTTGGCGAAGGATAAAATAATGCCTAATGCTATTGATAGGAATGCGGCTGCTATGATTCTGAATTCAGGTGGAAGCAAGAATGTTATGGTGTGAGCTGGAATCCAGAAAAACGGAATCGTTTTTACTACAACAAAAGAGACAAATCCGTTCCAGTCAATTCTAGAAGTAACATCCAGCAATTTTATATTCTTTTTTCCTTCAGTCATCATATCAATGTAAGTATCTGTACATCTATGGAAAGCCATAAACGAAGGTGCAAATGTAAGGTTCATTATTGATGCAACTAGGAACGCAAATGCTAACTTGTTTTCTCCACCAGGAAGATATCCTGATGCCATCGCTGCAGTGACGCCCCCACCGAAAATCTGGAAGATCAAAGTGATAAGCATCCCCAGTACTCCCCAAACGAAGGCTTTTGAATAAATCCCTTTTGGGAAACCCCAGTTTCCAGAAGTTATTCTTATTACAAGCAGTTCACCCATTGTTGCAAGAATCGCAAATTTAATAAAGCCCATCATATATGGATGGCTTTTGGTCAAGGCGATAAATATTTCTCTAGAGCTTGGAACGACTAGGATTGCAGTAAATATTGCTATTACTAGTATCCATAAAAAAGTACCTTTTTTCATTTTTTTCTTGTACGATGACTTGCGCAAAACGTGCACATCATACTCTCCCTTTCGTATTAATTTTGCTATGCCGTTGCTGCCGAAAGAACTATTGATAGGTATTTTTCCTCCGCAGTCGCGCCTCTGGATGTCAAAACTATCGGAACCTTCGCCCCTATGATAAAGCCTGCCATTTTAGCTCCAGCAGAATACATAAGGCACTTGCTTAAAATATTACCGGCGGTTATGTTTGGCACAACAAGAATATCCGCATCCCCTGTCACAGGGCTTACAAATCCTTTAATCTTTGCTGACTCAGCACTCATTGTAAGGTCGTAGGATATTGGCCCTTCTATTGTGCAGCCACTAATTTCTCCAGATTGATTCATTTTTTTCAAAGTATCAGCATCAACTGTCTCAATCA
>CAYRVM010000144.1:0-4414 GCA_964427575.1 uncultured Oscillospiraceae bacterium
TATTATTATCTATATATAAAAAATAATTACGATGTAGAAATTGTAGGGCTTGATTTAAAAGAAGATGTTATAGAATTTTGTAACAAGACTGCTAAAGAATTAAAATATTCAAATCTTAAATTTCAATTAGGCGATATTGCCAAATTTGATGAATTTGAAAAGGTTGACATGGTAGTAACTTTGCACGCTTGCGATACTGCAACAGATTTTGCTTTAATAAAAGCGGTAAAATGGGATGCTTCTATTATACTTTCAGTTCCTTGCTGCCAGCACGAACTGTACAATCAAATTAATAATCCATCAAATGAATCATTGTTAAAATATGGAATACTCAAGGAAAGATTTACTTCAATTCTTACAGATGGACTCAGAGGTCTTAAATTAGAAGAATTTGGATACAACGTTACAATGATTGAGTTTACAAGCTTAACCCATACAGCAAAGAATATTATGATAAGAGGTGTTAAGAGCAGAAGTGCTGAAACTTCAGCTCAATCAAAATCCGACTTTAATGATTTGGTAAAATATTGGAATGTTAAACCTACAATTGCTACTTTAGTAAGATAGTCTCTGAAGTATCACTCTAAAACTATTCAGTGAGTTTCCAGTTAATCTCTTCACCAAATTGTCTCAAAAATTCATTTGCTTTGGAAAAGTGTTTACATCCCCAAAAGCCATTATGCGCAGATAGAGGGCTTGGATGTGCAGACTTAAGGATCAAATGTTTTTCATTTGTAATTAAGGCTTCTTTTGTTTTAGCATTATTCCCCCAAAGAATGAATACGATAGGTTTTTCTCTTTTATTCAGTTCTATTATAATTCTATCTGTTAACACTTCCCAACCTTTACCTTTATGTGAATTAGCTTCACCTTCTCTAACTGTAAGAACAGTATTTAGTAATAAAACTCCTTCTTTAGCCCAATCAATTAAGCATCCATGAGCCGGCGTCTCAATTTTTAAATCGCTCATTAATTCTTTATAAATATTTTTTAGTGATGGCGGGGTTTCAACTCCCTTATTCACAGAAAAGCAAAGTCCATGAGCTTGGCCTCTCCCGTGATAAGGATCTTGACCAATAATGACTACCTTTACATTTTCGTACGGGGTTAGCTTTATTGCGTTGAAAATATTATTCATGTCAGGATAAACAACTTTAGTTCGGTATTCCTCAATTAGAAATTCCCTTAATTTTAAGTAATAATCTTTTTCAAACTCTCCTGCTAAAATTTCATCCCAGTCATTTCCAATGCTTACCATTTTTCGCCCCCCTTAGTCTTTATTATTAGAACTTTTTAATGCTTCAGTTATCGTATGTATTTTATCATAATTATATAACTGATTCGTTTTATTTATTTAATTTATTAATGTATTAGCTTATTAATATTAAAATGGCCCCGATTAAATCGGGGCCATTAGTTTTTGTTTTATTAATCTTAAATAATATACTAAAGACTAATTATTTTAATAGTTGTGGGTATTTCAAATCAAATGAAGTTTCATCTTCAGATAATTTGATTATTCTAGTTTTACCCATGCTAGCCGCAATTTTAAATATTATTGCTGGTAATACACAAGCAGGAATAGCAAACCAAAGAACTGGTCTCAAATCTTCTTGCCATCCAAGGAAGAAAAGAGCAAATGCCATTAAAGCAAAACCAAATATTGGAAGTGCTGGATATAAAGGAGTTCTTGCTTTAAGTGTTGTTTTAACATCATAACCACGAGCGACAAGTTTCTTTCTCATAATCATTTGTGCTGCTATGATTGATAACCAACAAATAGTTCCTGTGAAACCAGACATGCTTAGTAAGTATGCATATAGGTTGGATTCTGGAAGGAAATAACCTAACGCTAATACAAGCCACATTGGAGCAATTGTGAATATTGTTGCGAATTGTGGTGTATGGAATCTGTTAAGTCTCATGAATTGTTTTGGAGCAAGACCTTCTACAGCGAGACCGTAAAGCGCTCTAACTGTTCCGTATACTCCTGAATTAGCACAACTGAATGCAGCAATCATAGTAACGATTGTAAACATGCTAGCTGCCCAATTTAAACCGTATTTTGCAAGAGCAGTACTAAATACTGAGTCTGCAAGTCCAGCTTCAGAGTATGGAAGAATCATAACTAGAAGTAATAGAGGAATAACGTATATAGCTATAATTCTGTAAGTAACTGCTTTGCAGGCTCTAGGTACATTGATTTCTGGATTCTGAGTTTCTGCAGCAGCAAGTCCAATAATTTCTGAACCCTGGAAGTTAACTAGAATCATTGTCATTGTAGTCAATACTATGAATCCGCCGAACGGGAATAGGGCTTCATATACTGTTGACTGGCCCTCGTTAAGAAGAACGTTGAAACCAACTGGAGTTCCACCTATTACGCCAAAGATAATTCCTAAAGCGCAAATCGAGAAAATAACTACAGCTGAAATCTTGATAATAGCTAATACTGATTCGATGTGACCAAACCAGCTAACTTGATAAATATTAATTAATGTTATTAGTGCCATAAATATTATCGACCAGAAGAATGGACTCCAAGGTACGAATAAATTCATTAATATTCCGCAAGCTAAAGCTTCTGCTGGGCAATAAGCAACCCAGTTCGCCCAATATGACCAACCTACTCCGGCAGCAGCACTAGGTCCTATAAATTCTCTTGCATAAGAGATAAAAGAACCACGTCTTGGGAGATTAACAAGCAATTCTCCAAAGGACATCATTACAGAATAAACTATAATTCCGCCTAAGGCGTAAGCAAATGCAGCGGCAGGACCTACCTCAGCAATCGTATAACCTGAACCTAAGAAATAACATGAACCGATAATTCCGCCCAAGGCTATAAGTGATACATGCCATGCTTGAATTCCGCGATTAAGCGTTCTGTCTTCAGGGGCAATGTGATCATTTGTTGGCATAACTTTGTTTGACATTATTTTTCCTCCTTAAAATAGTATGAATAGTACGACAATTAAACTTGCAAATAAGATGCCAAGTTTTTTTATGTTAAATAATTCGTAAAGAATACGATTATTAAACAACTAATTATAGAATTGAACTTATTATGTAAATTTATGTAAATATTTATTGTCAAATTTGGGAATTCATCTTGCAACTTTGAGAATATTTTACAAAATTGATGTAATTAACATAATTAAAGATAGTATAATCAGAATAATTATTGTGGTCCAGCATACAATATTTCCAAAGCCCTTGTTGACATATTTTCCCATAATTTCTTTGTTATTTATTATAAGTATCATAAATATTAATACTACTGGCAAAAGTATTCCATTTAGTCTTTGTGACCAAAGTGATATTTCTATAAGCGGCGCCCCAGGTATTAGAATTATTCCTGCTCCGATGATTATTATTAGAGTATATAACCAATAAAATTGAGGTGCTTCCTTCCATGTCTTGTCAATTCCTGCCTCAAAACCAAGCGCTTCACATACGAAGAATGCTGTGGCAACAGGCAAAATAACAGCGGCAAAAATCGAAGCAACAAATAACCCAAAGGCAAATACGGCTGATGCCAATTCCCCTGCGAATGGCTTTAAAGCAATAGCCGCGTCACTCGCATTATTAATTATTGTCCCTTGCCCGTCAACATAGAGAGTTGATCCACAGGCTACCATAATAAAGAATGCTACAACGACTGTAGCTATACAACCGACAAGCACGTCAACTAAAGTATATTTGTAGTCTTCAATCTTCAAGCCCTTTTCAATTACAGCTGATTGAATATAAAATTGCATCCAAGGTGCGATGGTTGTACCGATTAATCCTACTATCATTGATATATATCCGAATTCGAACTCTATTTGCGGATGAATCATTGCTGCTCCAACTTCACCCCAATCTGGCTTTCCTAGTATTGCGGCAAAAATGTATGACAAGAGAGCTACGCTAAAACCCAAAAATATTCTTTCAGCAATTTTATAGTTGCCTTTAACAACAAGGAACCATACGAAAACCCCGGCCAATGGAACGGATATATATTTTGTAATTCCAAATATTTCTAAACTTCCAGCAACTCCAGCAAATTCAGTAGTCACGTTAGAAAGATTTGATAACAGTAACGCCAGGGACATAAAAAATGTTATTTTTATCCCCGCAGTTTCTCTAATTAAGTCAGCAAGACCTTTCCCTGTGACGATTCCCATCCTTGTATTCATTTCTTGAACTATGAAAAGAACAATAAATGCTGGGATTAATGTCCAAAGAAGTTTATATCCATAGGTTGCTCCTGCCGCTGCATATGTTGTAATTCCACCTGCATCATTATCTACGCTTCCAGTAACAATTCCCGGACCCATGATTGCCAAGAAGAATAGAATTTTTTTAAAGAAGCCAGTTCTCTTATTTGATTCATTTGCAAATGACATCTCTACCTCTTTCTTCTAGCTCT
>CAYRVM010000145.1:0-4413 GCA_964427575.1 uncultured Oscillospiraceae bacterium
CATAGAAGAGATTAAATATTTATCTCGAAATTATTATAAAAAAGCAAGGATATTATCCTTGCTCAACTTGATCTCTCTATTTAATTAGATATATACTATTTTGACTTTCCACTGAATCTATTTACAAGGACGCGCAACATAAAAACCGGGAGCGCTCCCATTCTCTTATATCTGCTAGGCTGTTGCATGAGCCTATAAAGCCATTCTAAGCCATTGTTACGATAGAACTCGGGAGCTCTCTTTAAGGTTCCTGAAATTACATCAAGGCTACCTCCCACTCCCATAGCTGCTCTAGGATTAAGTTTGTTTTTATGTTCATATATAAACTTTTCCTGCTTTGGTGAACCAAGGGCTACACATAGGAAGTCTGCTCCTGATTTATTAATTTCTTCGACAATAGATTCCTCTTCATCTTTATTAAAGTAGCCATCATGTGTTCCCACGACCTTAAGGTTTGGATGAATCTTGATTATATTTAGAATCGCCATATCTAAAATTTCTGTTTTACTTCCTAGAAAGTATATTGATTTATTATTTTCTTCTAGATAAGAAAGTATCTTACCAAGAAAATCAATCCCAGTAACCCTCTCATTCAATGGCATTCCAAGTATCTTAGAAGCATAAATAATACCTATTCCATCGGGCACTACCAATCTTGCAGAATCTAAAATTTCCTTAAGCTTTTGGTCGTTATTTGCGCTTACAATTATCTCCGAGTTGGGAGTCGCAATTAATCCGCAGCCCTCTTCCTTCATAATTTCGTCAAAGATATCTATTGCCTGTTTATAATTAACTCGATCAACTAATATCCCTAAAATATCAATTTTATTATCTTTTACCATTTTCAAGTAGCTCCTTAATTAGTTCTTCATTTTTATCTAATCTTTTAATTAATTTTGCCATCTCAACGCGAACTGTGCTTTGGATTTTATCTTGATTCTGTAGGGTCTTTTGAAATTCATCCATAAAAAAGTCGCTTTTAAAATCATATACAGAACACATCGCTTTCATATTAATAGAGTGCATGAAAGAATTTACCTTTGGGTCATATGAAATTCCTATAATTGGAACATCCATAATAGCTGCATGTATTATCGAATGTAGACGCACTCCTACTAGGAGATCCATATTCCCTATTATACTCAACATTTCCTCAGTTAAATATTTATGCTCTATGCATGTTACCATATCGCCAAGACGCTCTTTTATTTTCATCATAACTTGCATATCTTCTGAATAATGAAATGGAATTAATACCGATTTAGCATTATATTTTTCGTTTATTTTCTCAATTGATTCACATAACTCATCTACAAAACTACTCTCTACATTTCTTTCTCTAATCGCCCATCCAACTGTAATTCTGTCATTCTCTTTAATAAAGCCTTCGTTTCGCAAAATAGTTTCGCCTATTTTCTTATCTACCTTATTTATACGTAGTACGGGGTCTGAAGTTACAAAAATATTGTCTTTATTTATTCCTATCTCTACCAAGAGTTCTTTTGAGGTTTCATCCCTTACTACAATATTCTTAATATTCTTGAGCGTTATATAGGTTAAATATCTATTAAATTTACTATTGATTGGGCCAATTCCCTGGCTATATATAAATACTTTTTTTCCAAAGATCTTTGCAATCCAAAGAATTGCCAAATAATATAAAATACTCTTTTTGCTGGAAACATCTTGCAGAAGACTTCCCCCACCGCTTACTAGAAGATCACAGAAAAAAATTGATTTCTTAATCTGCCATAATGATTTTCTATTCACTGCTTTAACATCATATTTTTGCATAGTCTGAGCAGGATTTTTAGATAGAACAACTATCTCAACTTCAGGAAGTTTTCCCTTCAAGTTGTCGATAACCGCCTTCAGAATCGACTCATCACCGATATTATTAAAGCCATAGTATCCAGATATTACTATTCTATTCATTAAGCATACTCTTACCCTTGTTTTTTAAGTAGAGAATATAGATACCTTCAAATACTAGTATGCCAATTATCCCAATTAAAAGGCCAAATCCAAGAGACAATGCAGTTCTAGCAAGGCCCAAGTATATTGGTGTCCTTATATGCATAAAAGTGTTTACTACTGATGTCAATCCAATAACTGCCGATACTCCAAAAAGAATAGGCCAAATCTTGAATTGTCTGATTGATGTATAAACCAAAAGCATGATGGCAGGAAACGCAAATAGAAATTCCTTCGTTCTTGGTCTTGCGATTAAATCTTCCTCTAACGTGTTTCTCATTAACATTTCAAAAGTTGATGGAATTAACTTTGAATCATGGCCGGTTCTAAGTATGTAATACGCTCCCAAACCTACTCCCAGCATACCGATAAATACCATCCATATTTTTATACTGCTATTCATCATGTCTTTCAAGTCGCCCATTTCCAATTTACCCGATGTGGTTTTCAAAATTCCAAAGCCATAATATGCTAAATATGCTAGTGGGAAAAATGCAATTGGCAATAGCTGTGATACCTTAACTCCTCTGAAGATATTCATCTCCAACATATAACTAATTTCAGATATTGGAGCTGCCGTCACTATTCCACCAATCAATACTATAATTACGGATACAAATAAAACGGTACTGCCTTTTATTATTATTTTTACTATTGGTGTGTCCTTCTCTAGAGTATTTGTGTAGTCTTTACTTTGCTTTAACATATATATCATTGCAGCACATGGGAATATAACAGCATACGAAAAGCTTGTTACCAGCGCCGCCAAATCTTGATTCCAAAAGAAAACTCCAATTACTCCAAGTATTGATATTCCAAGTATTGCGAGCTCGAATTTCTTCTTAACTGGAATAATTGTTTTAAGAAGGAAAACCGCAGCAGCGGCGCAACCCAATCCAAGAATCAACTTAAGTAAGAACGGATTTGATTTCGCATCCATAACTGAAGCCTTACCAAGCTCAAAATTCTGTTCACTTAGTCGAGTTTTTACATTAGTTAAAAGAGTTTTATACTCATTAACATCAGTAATATATGCATGGTTATCTTTAAATACCTTGATAGGTTTGAAATATATAACTCTGATATTTCGTTCCACTACCGCTCTATAAAGGGTATTTTGAATCTCCTCACTGCCCTTATATCCATAATATTGGTATCTGTTTTGTATGTAATTCCAAACAGTAAATACTCTTACTGAGTTATATCCTGAATTATTTACTATATCCGATAAACCATCTTGCATTATATTTTGTAATTGAGTTGTATTTTCTATCATCCCAATGATTGTTCCATTTTTTTTCAATACTTCCGAAATGTAATCTGATCCATCATCGTGCCCAAGGGTCTGTTCTCCGGAAAACAAAATATATTCTGGGTTTTGTTTAAGTTTTTCGTAGTCAGAAATAACAGCTTCCGCATATTTTCTACTGTTCCATCCCACATAACCAGAAGTTCTTGGTATTATTTGCATGTCCATTGACTCAAGCAATGAAACATTCTTAGGCAATAAGCCAAGACTTATATACACAATCTTTGACCCAATAATTTCATCTTGTTCCGTGAACCCTATACCAATTGAATTCAAGCTTTTGAATTTTTCAGCATATAAAGTGTCTTGTGGGCTACCATTGATTAAAATGCACCCTCCGATTGCTTCTTTTGAACTTAAGTACTTACTTTTATCAAATCTATTTATTAATGCACTATTAATAAATTCATAACTTTCATTTGATTTTGCCTCAACAAGAAGGTCATATTCATCAAATCCTTTTGCTTCGATTGAATTTATAAAATCCAAAGGATAATTTTCCTTCCAATTAGCATCTTTCATAACTTCATACATTGTCTTTGCGCTAACTGGTGTTTCCTTATCTTCTGATAGGCTCAATAGATTCTCTTCCGTTAAACCAACCTTGTTTATTCCAAGACCTTTGAATTCATTAATCCACCAAGCAACGTCATGGTCTGATTGTGCTGCCATCTGAGAAATTTCCGTAAAATCTAAGATAATGTCATATGTCTTTGCATTTTTTTCGACGTTTGCTCTTCCTGCTACAATAATAATAGCGATAATAATTGCAATCGTAATAATTCCGACTAATAGTTTATTTTCCCACAATAATTTTTTCATTTCTTTTCCCCTCAAAACAAAGCTGCATTAATATATTTATTTAATAGTATATTTACCTTTTATTAAAACCCAGATATCAGTTGTAGCCGTAATTCCTCTTCCATCTTCCTTAGGAATTACAATTAGATGATTAAGGGTCAATTGCTGTCCTGTTCTTAGATCTGTGCCAGAAGTTATATCTGAAATACCGTTTAGACCATTGTCTATTGCCGTTGCTTCCCCGCTACGGAAAATAATTTCTGTACCAACGCCGCCAAGTAATGTTTTACCCTGCAATATTTGTAATGGGACATATGAGTTTGATGCGC
>CAYRVM010000146.1:0-311 GCA_964427575.1 uncultured Oscillospiraceae bacterium
TTTCTTTGTAAATCCTTTTGTGTCTGCATTTAACCCTGCAGCGTCATCTGGAATATTTGCTGGCCTCACAATGGACCAAGGTTCAACAGGTACAGCAAAGACAGCACCGACTATAAGCATAAGAAAAGAAAGCAGAATAATCTCGTTAAAAAAAATGACTCTAAATAATGATAAGCAAAAAATAAATGACGAATTGGGTAATCCGATAATAATTGGAGTGGTCGTAATCTGGAAAGTGGTAAATACTGCAATGGCAGCATTCAATGTAGACAATTATAAGGAGTTCCTTTCGATTCAGTGCGATTCATCCT
>CAYRVM010000146.1:321-4403 GCA_964427575.1 uncultured Oscillospiraceae bacterium
AGTTAGGTTATATCCATATGACTCAACTAATACGGACAATGAAAAATCATTGAGGGGAAGTAGCCAGGAAGTATCAGAGAAAATCAAGATTGAGCTTCAATCAAGAGTAGATCTTGCTGGTTTAGAAATTATTGAAGCAAGGATAACACATTTGGCTTATGCTCCAGAAATAGCAGCAGCAATGCTTCAGAGACAACAGGCATCGGCTATTATTGATGCGAGAAAACTTATTGTTGAGGGCGCTGTAGGAATGGTAGAAATGGCCCTTGCCAAACTAAGTGAGAAGAATATCGTTCAACTTGATGAAGAGAGAAAAGCAGCAATGGTAAGTAACCTTCTAGTAGTATTATGCGGAGATAAAGGGGCCCAACCTATTGTAAATAGTGGATCTATATATTAGGCAATGTATGCAAAATAAGAAAAGGAGGAGATAATCATAAATGGAAAGTAAAGAGAAAGATAAAAAGCAACTACTACTTAGATTGTCCCCAACTTTATGGAGAGAATTAGCAACATGGGCAGAAGATGACTTTAGATCTATTAATGGACAAATAGAATATCTCCTTAATGAAAGTGTAAATCAGAGGAGAAAAATTAATAGGAAAAAAGATTAATTCAGTAACTTTTATCTTATTTACATAGCCGTTTTACTTGCTTTTTAACAGAATTTTAGGTATTCTAGTAATAGGAAAGAAAAAGGCAAAAATGTCCCGTTGTAGGTTCGTTTTAAAAGAGGAGGTGTTTCATATGGGAGACAAAAGCATTAAAAAGGAAACAAAGAAAAAGCCAAAGAAAGATAAAGTAGTTCCAATTATAATATCGTCAGTTAAGAAACCAGAAGAAGTTAAATAATTTCATTGCAATATTATCTGGCAGATTATGAAAATTATTAACATGAATATGAAATCCGGATGAAGTAAATCATCCGGATTTTTTAATATTCATTGAATAATCCTGAAGTTTAAACTAAAATATTAGATAGTAGTAATTTAATGTTGAATTTCTTTGGAAAGAGAATGGGAGAAATAAAATGTCACACTTAACTGAAGCCATGCATTATGAAAAAGAAGAGCAATTTAAAGAAGCTATTTTAGAGTACGAGAAGGCATTTGAAGAAGACCCGAAAAATCCTAAACCTTACATTTTAAGAGCTATGCTATTTGAAGAGCTTGCTCAATTTGAAGAAGCTCTTGAAGATTGTGACTCGGCACTTTCTCTAGATCCTCGCAATAGAGAAGTGCTTAATCTAAGAGGAGAGATTTTATCATCTCTGGAAAAATTCGACGATGCAATAGTAGATTTTTCGACGTCGTTATTGATTGACCCAAAAAACGAAATAACTTTATATAATAGGGGCTTAGCATATGCCGCTGTTGGGGAATTAGATTCAGCAGTTGCAGACTTTACCAAATCAATAGAAATTGACCCATTGTTTGGTGGCGCATATAACAATATAGGGCTTGCACATTATAGACTTGAAAATTATGAGGCGGCATTAGCTGATTTCACTAAAGCCGTGGAGGTAAGAAAGGGATTTGCCTGTTCTTACACACATAGGGGAAGAGTTCAGGAAAAACTTCATAATATCGAAGAAGCTCTCGAAGATTATAGCTCGGCCCTAAAGATAAGCTCGACCGATGCCGATTCGCTATATTATAGAAGTCTATTATTGCTATCTCTTGGGAAAAAAGAAGAAGCCATTCAAGATTTAAACCTATTACTTGAAAAAGCCCCAAGTAATAATCAATTTAGATTATTAGCAAAGCAAAAGTTAGAAGAAATAATTTAAAAAAGAACTTTATATTTTATATCGGCAAGCTAAAACTTGCTGGACGAAGGAGCAAATAATGGAGCTACAAGAGATACTAAAGAAAAGACAAAGCATAAGGCACTTTAAAGATGCTGATGTACCAAGCGATGATTTAGAAAAAATTATTAAATCTGCAGGAACCGCACCATCGGGCAAAAACATACAAAACTGGCATTTTGTAGTAATTAAGAATAAAGCCTTGATTAATAAAATCGGTGATGCGCTAATTGCTAAGAATGAAGAAATCTCATTAATAACCGATAAGCTTGATACAATTAAAGGAGACAAGTTCAGGAAATTTGCTAAGAACTTCACTTTGTTTTTCTTGAAAGCGCCAGTGCTAATGGTAATTTACACGACTACTTACTATCCTTCAGGCTATCACGAATTAGTTTTTATCGATGCACCTAAAGAAGTATTAGATGATATCGTATTGCATAGAAATCCTGGCATGCAAAGTCTAGGAGCAGCAGTTGAGAACCTTACACTTGCTGCAATTGAGCTAGGATATGGAACTTGCTGGATTACGAGTGCCAATTATGCGGCAACTGAAATTGAGCAGCTCTTAAAGGACGAGATAGGTTTCGAAAAAGAGGGATATTTCATGGGAGCTATGCTAAGCCTTGGAGTTCCAGAAGATAATCCAAAGAGTCCAAGCAAAAAGGCTTTTGAGGATATTTACACCCTTGTAGAATAAACAAAACACAATAAAAAAAGAATAAAATAGTAAAAAACAAGCCCGACAATATCTATCTTGCGGTGCTTGTTTTTTATATATATTTGAATGCTCTTTGAGCCATGGAGGAAACTAATTTCTTATAATTGCTGTTTTCCTGCCCAAATATTCTTCTTCGTCAATCTCGCCTTTTGCAAATCTTTCATTCAAAATTAATATTGCTTTTTCATTCAAGTTTTCTGAGCCATTTAAAATCTGATTTGAATGACCGTAGCCGTTACCCATCATCTTTTGTGACTTTGACGCAGAAATCACTAAATAAATCAACAAACCTATTATTGCTATTACAACTAAAAACATAAATGCACCTCCAAACAATCCCATATGGCTATAACCACCTTCAAAACCCCATCTCATCATTTTCAAAACCTTCTTTCATAAATATGAATTAATTATAATCTTCATATTTATTATGCAACCTAATTGTGAAGATTATGTGTAGGAATTATGAAACTATTGAGAAGTTTTTGTAATTTACAAGAAAATGTATTACAATACATAATAAATCATAATTATAAATTTTAGAAAAGGACGTGTTAGTAATGATAGTAGTATTAAAAAAAGGATCTTCCGTAGAAGAAATTACCGAACTCACAGAATGGGTCAAAAATTTTGGAGTTAGGGTTAATCCAATATATGGTTCTGAAACTACAGTATTGGGCCTTGTTGGCGACACATTTGAAATAGACAAAGATGCTCTCGGTATGATTAATTGTGTTGAAAAAGTAATTATGGTTCAAGAGCCATATAAAAGAGCGAATATTAAATTTCATCCAGAGAGAACGATTGTCCAAACTAGAGGTGTTGAATTTGGTGGGAATAGAATTCCAATTATCGCAGGTCCATGCTCTGTTGAGTCTGAAGCTCAGATAATAGAAATAGCAAAAAAGGTCAAGGAATATGGAGCTACACTATTAAGGGGTGGAGCATTTAAACCTAGATCATCCCCTTACTCATTCCAAGGATTGGAGTCAGAAGGATTAGATTTACTCGTAAATGCTAGGAACTCAACTGGCCTACCGATTGTCTCAGAAATAACGAACGCAGCGCATATAGAACTATTTAATGAGCATGTTGATATCATACAAGTTGGTTCAAGAAATATGCAAAACTTTGAATTGCTTAAGCAATTAGGGCAAATCAGAAAACCAATACTGCTAAAGAGAGGATTCTCAAATACGATTGAAGAGCTTTTAATGTCAGCAGAATATATTATGAATGGTGGGAATGTTAATGTTATCTTGTGCGAAAGAGGTATTAGAACTTTCGAAACCTATACAAGAAACACACTTGATGTCAGCGCTATTCCAATCCTCAAAAAGCATAGCCATCTTCCTGTAATCGTTGACCCTTCTCACGCAGCGGGGATGTCATACTTAGTAGAACCATTGGCATTAGCTGCTATTGCATGCGGTGCGGATGGCTTACTAATTGAGGTTCATCAAGATCCTAAGAATGCCCTTTCTGATGGAGCGCAATCAATTACTCCAAAGCAATTTGAAGAATTAATGCCCAAGATGGAAAAGGTTGCGAATG
>CAYRVM010000147.1:0-4381 GCA_964427575.1 uncultured Oscillospiraceae bacterium
ACGAAAGCTGAGTCAGTAGATACAGATTTTCTGTATTCCAACCAACCTGGGTTTACATTCTTGTTAAAGTTTTCAATAGAGTCTTTTTCAATAGTTACTTTGTTAGCCTCTGTAAGTTCATCTTTGATAATAAAATCTAATACCTTTTTCGCTTCTTTTAAAGCAGCGTCATTCATTGCAGTCATAAGTAAATATCCTCCTCATAATTTTAAATTTTGGTGTACTTATCTGCCATGAACTATATATATTCAATTTCCATGCCAAAAGTATTTTTTCGTGGGATTATTTGAAATTATTTTTGAATTGTCAGAAATTTGTTGGAATTCAAGCAATTTAAAGTAATGCTTTATTTTATATTTAGAAGTTATTGGAATTGTAATAAATAAGTTTGTATTGTCTTTGATATTTCGTCTTATTTTTAAGATATCACCAATGAGATTTCTCATTTTTCGACACAATTAGAATAATTTTGTATTTCATCCACCGCCAACTACACGTAAAACCTTAACAATAGCTTGATTAGGAATGACAAATGTTTGATATTCAGAATTCAAGAGTTGCTTCCCATTTACCCAAATAGATGTCTTACTTTTATATCCTTGCTCGGTCAATAGTTCTGAGGCTGTAATACCTTCATTTATGCTACATGTCTTACCATTAAATAATATTTCCATTACTCCACCTTATAAAAAGGTGGGGACAAAGCTTGCCCCCACCAATTGAATTAAAAATTTAATAGATTATTCGTACCACTTCTTGATTTTAACATCATGAGGTGAACGTCCATCTTTCCAAACTAGATCTCCAGGAACTATGCAATCCATTACTGGACATACATTTAAGCATAGGTGACAACCAACGCATTTTTCACTGTCAACTGCTGGTTTTCTAGTAGCTTCATCCCAAGTAATCGCTTGATGAGCAGCATCGTAGCATGAGATGTAGCATCTTCCGCAACCGATACATTTGTCATCGTTTATTTTCGCAATTAGTTTGAATCCTCTGTCTAGATCCTCAGCAGGTATAATATTTTTAAGAGCAAGTCCGATAAAATCGTCAACTTTGTTGTATCCTCTTTCATTCATGAAATGAGAAGTACCACTGATCATATCTTCAACGATTCTGTAACCATACTGCATTATTGAAGTTGTAACCTGAATATTTCTAGCCCCTAATACTAAGAACTCTACTGCATCTCTCCAAGTTTCAATTCCGCCAACGCCGCTTAGGTCATGCTTGCCTATTTCTGGATGTTGCATAAGTTGAGCTACGAATCTCAAAGCGATTGGCTTAACTGCTGCTCCTGAATACCCTGAGATGGAAGATTTTCCATTAACTACAGGCATACCAGACATATTTTCAAAATCAATATTTGTAATTGATTTGACAGTATTTATAGCAGAAATTCCACTTGCTCCGCCCTTTAAAGCTGCGAGTGCAGGAGGTTCCATGTTTGCTAGATTTGGTGTCATCTTAGCAATTACTGGAAGATGTGTAGCGCTTGCTACAGCTCTTGAATATTGTTCAACAAGTTCTACATTTGTTCCTACATCTGATCCCATTGTGCATGTTGTCATCTGAGGACATGAGAAGTTGCATTCAATCAAGTCTGCGCCAGCATCTGTAACCATTTTCGAAAGTTGTTTCCATTCATCATCGTTGCTTCCCATTATAGTAGCAACCATTACCTTGTCCGGATAATCTCTCTTTAGCTTGTATATATTTTCTAGATTAACATCAAGTTGTTTGTCTGAAATTTGTTCCATGTTCTTGAAGCCCATCCAAGGAGTTCCTTCCTTGTTTACGATGTCAAATCTTGGTGAACACTCATCAGCAATGAATACACCGATTGTCTTGTAGAAAACTCCACCCCAACCAGCTTCATAAGCTTTTGCAACCATTTCGTAATTACTTCCAACAGGTGATGATGAAAGGAAGAATGGATTTTCGCATTTTACACCTAGATAATTTAATGATAAATCTTTCTTAACTGCCATCTTATTTCACACCTACTTTCTTGGTTAGATACTTTATGATGCTATCAGCAGCGGCCTTACCTTGAGCAACAGCTTCAACAACTGTCTTTCCGCCATTAACAATATCTCCTGCTGCAAATAATCCATCAACGCTAGTGATTCCAGCTTCAGGATCTGCAACAATAGCACCTTTTTCGTTTAATTTGAATCCAGCGATTTTGCTCATATCTTCTGCACCTTGACCAATAGCAAATACTACTGTATCAGCTTTTAGTTTTAATCCAGAGAATCCATCAGTTCCGTCAAATGCCATACCAGAAACATTCTTGTCTCCAAGAACTTCAGCTGGTTTAAATTTTGTAACGATAGTGATTCCCATAGCTTGGATGTAAGCTAGTTCATTAATATTGGCTGGGGCATCTTCAATAGTTCTTCTATATACGATAGTAACCTTTTCAGCTCCAAGAAGCTTTGCAGTAGCAGCACAGTCCATAGCGACATCTCCACCACCGATAACGATTACTTCCTTGCCAGTTTCAAACTTTCCGTTTGAACTTCTAGCAGCTTTTAAGAAATCAACAGCGTTTGTAACGCCACAAAGATCCATTCCTTTAATATCGACCATATTGGACGCCCATAGACCGGCTCCAACGAATATTGCACTAAAATTCTTCTTAAGTTCATCTATAGTAATATCTTTTCCAACTTTTGTATTGAAAACGAATTTTACTCCAAGGTCTTTAACCATATTGATATCATGATCAACAACATCCTGAGGAAGTCTTGATGGAATGATTCCATAAGTTAGAACTCCACCAGCTTTTTCAAATGCTTCATAAACTGTTACATCATAACCAGCAACAGCAAGTTTTGCTGCGCATGCTAATGATGCAGGTCCAGAACCAACACAAGCAACTTTGGCATCCTTCTTAGGACCAGCTACCAATGTCTTCATATTAAACGTCTTTTCCTGTTCAATGGCAAATCTTTGTAATTTTCCAATATGGATTGGCTTGTCAATACTAGTTCTGCTACAAGCTTCTTCGCATAAGTGATCATATGGACAAACTCTAGCGCAACATCCACCTAAAACATTGTTTTCTCTAATTGTTTCAGCTGCACCTTTAACGTTTCTGAATCTTATAGATCTTATGAACTTGCCTGGGTCAGTACCAGCAGGGCAACCAGCGCTGCATGGTGCATCTATGCATAATAGGCATCTTGATGCTTCTTCCATAGCTGTTCTTAAATTGTATCCAGAATTTGCTTCTTCTGTATACGCTTTTTTGGTTACTTTACTCAAATTTCTTCTCCTCCTTTATCCCCTCCGGGTTATTAGCTTTTGTTATTTTCAGAATATTAGTACAAAGGCAATATATCACTTTGATTAAGCTTTTACAAGAAAATAATTTAATAATTTGTATATTTTAGTAAGTATACATTATACAAGAAACGCGTTGGAATGACTAAATTTTAACGATTTTAAAGGCGTTTAATTGTTACTTTTTTTATTCAGATTGTATTAACGGCTTAAGGACTATTTAATCATTCAATTTGGCAATACATATGCCCAAAATTTCAATAAAAAATAGTATCGGTCAAAAACCGATACTAATCTTTATGGAGCGGGCGATGGGAATCGGACCCACATTACCGGCTTGGGAAGCCGGTGCTCTGCCACTGAGCTACGCCCGCATATTAAGTTGCTATTTTGCGCATTTGCTATTTATTGGTAAGCATTTGCGGTTTTGCAACTTTTTTATTATAGAAGGTCTCTAAGGGTTTTGTCAATGTCTAAAAGCCAACCTGCTCTAATCTCTGGAGTACTTTCAGCGACGATTCTCAAAAGCATTCTGTGGACATTTTTGGCCCCACAAAATCCGAAGACGCAGTTTTTCCATAGAGTTTCCAAAGGGTCTAAGAATATATTATTCTCTGAATCCTCATCGGTGTTTCCGGTATTGATTATTATTACCTGATTTGTGGTCAAAAGACCAACGACTTCAACCTTGCCATCAGCTTTTATAATATCCTTATATGCCAGATTATATCTAAGTACCCTATCTACCCAACCTTTTAGGATTGCTGGGGGCTGGCCCCACCAATTTGGATGTATTATAACTATCCCATCAGCTTGGATGATTTCTTTGCAATGTTCTTCAACAAGAGGATCTTGCGAATAACCATTTTCAAGTTCGAATCCAGTCATAACCGGGTTAAAGTTCTCAGAATATAGGTCATGAAAATAAACTTCATGACCTAATTCATTTAATGTTTTTAAAACCTGATCCTTAATCCCATAGTTGAAACTCTTGTCATAAGGATGCGCTAAAATTACTGATACCTTCATGTTTTAATCTCTTTCCAAAAGGTAAATCCCTTTTAAATATTGAATTATTTTTAAA
>CAYRVM010000148.1:0-501 GCA_964427575.1 uncultured Oscillospiraceae bacterium
AGTAATTAAAGTTAATAATATTAACATTGGATTTTTTAAATATAAGCCTCAAGTCAATCCAACAATAAAAAATATTAATCTGAAAGTTTCGTATTTATTTTTAGATATATTAAAGCCTGTATTGGAAAATATATTGCTTTTATCCGTGAAGTTAAATCCAATTATGTGAATTAACCCTTGATGATTTATTTTTGGATTTAGCCTTGATCTTCGTTTCCCTATTAGCTGTAATCCAATTGAAATTATTATTATAATTGCAAGATAGTAAATCAAAGTAAATATGTCCATAACCTCTCCTTAAATTAATAATCGAAACTTTGATTATTTACTAAATCTATCAATACATGATTAATCAAAAGTAGTAATAAACTTAACAAGAATAGTGTCAGCCCTTCGCTTGTCTTAAATTGATTTTTTATTAAGTCTAATAGACTCAAGTCTAAATACTTTATAGACATGAATACGGTTAAAAAATATAACAGCGGTACCATTACTAAAGTC
>CAYRVM010000148.1:511-4303 GCA_964427575.1 uncultured Oscillospiraceae bacterium
AAGTCATCCTAACAGATTCTGAGTTTAATCTTTTTCTTTCTTCAAGTTGAGATTTCGCAATTCTTAGCTGAATTAATACATCCTCTAGCGCATTTGATATATCTATTCCCCTTGTTGCTGCAATCTGAATGTTGTTTCCTAGCATTCTGCTCCAATTTGTATTAATCGAGTATGCGAATACTTTCGTGGCTTCAATAATTTTCTCTTCACTTCCTGTGTTTCTGATAGACATTAATAAAATAAAAATAATCTTTTTGCTTGTTCGCAAATCATTGCAATGCAATACAAGTGAATTCAAAGTCTCAAATATATTAAAATTATTTATTCGATATTGAGTAAGAATATTTATTACAAGTGATTCACCTTCTAAACTACTTTTTTTTCTGTTTCCCTCTAATTTAATTCTCAAAATTACATAAGGCATTGTAGCAAATGCTAGCGAGATTATAAATGAATTAAATACCGGAAATGAAAATATAGTAATTATAAATACTGAAATAAACAAAGTGATAGTAAGCTTTTCGAATCTTTTGACGTTAATTTTTTTGATTCCAAAAGAGCAGATTAGTTTTGCTAAATGGTTGTGAATCTTTCCATCGTATTTATTAATTCTTCGCTCAGACAAAGCACTACGATGCAATTTATATTTCCAAAATGCATAATTTATCTGTTCTAAAAAAGCAAAGCAAACTCCGTAGATGAAGATTAATATAATTATTAAAATTATAAAATAATAAACTATCTCTCTGATATCCATTGGCTTCCTTTCTGTTCTAAAACTTTATTAAATTTCATTTCCGTTTGATAGAGTCCTTAATTGATATTCAAATTTCTTGAATGCTTCAGGGCTTTCTTCTTCGCCAAAATCAATTTTACTCTGGCTTATTTTATAGAACCATTCCCACGAATCGCTCCTATAATCGTATTTGCAAATTTGATAGTATACTGGTACCTTGTTAACATTATCAAAGCTCAGTTCATAAATCGCTTTTAATCTTTTCTGACTTTTATCTTTTAGTTGAACAAAATGAAATAAATAGTCAAAACTTTTAGCAACTTTGCCTTGATTGCTTTCTAGTCCGCCCCCAATAGATTTTATTATTTCATTAGCAATTTCATAGCAGAAGTCCAAAGGATCTCTTGTATGAAATGTTATTTTCATTCTCTTTGTACCTTTGCTGGCGATTTTAATTGCAGTGTCTAAAGCGATTCCATCTCGTGCTTCAGCCAATATAAAATAATCAGCATCTGTTCTAAGTAAATTTTTCGAAATCCGGTGTAAAAACTCATTATCTGCAATTAGCTGTATGATTGGGGCTTTCGGCATAATATTATGCAATGGTATTTCTGGATCAGTTTCCACCATTACCCCTTCCAAACTCTCATCTTCATAACTTTGCCAGGTTGATAAAAATGTTGTTTTAGCTGACCTAACTGCACCTAAAAATGCAACATTATATCCGATTTCAACCATAGCTAAAAACAATTCAATTGAGTTACTTGGAATTGTTCCTCTCTTTGCCTGTTCTTCAAAAGTGTATATTGGAACTGTGTATCTTCTAAAAATGATTGTTTCTTGGTTCTTCTTGGTCATTTCTCCGCCAAAAACAGTGATTCTTGTTCCATCGAGCATGTAAATTTCATGAAAATCCTTATCTAGTCTTTCTTCAGGTGTCAATAGCAAGAAAGCTCTTATGAGCTGCTCCCTTCTTTCTTTTGAAATCGTTTGTTTTTTTAAAATCATTTTTCCAGCTTCAAGAAAATAAATTCTATTTCCTATGATTTTAGCAGAACTACTTTGCGTATATTTTTCTGTAAACCATTCTGAAATTCCAGCTAATCCAAAGCACTCATGATAAATACCATCTTCGATTGTTTCATAATAGCTAGGAAAGTTTAAATTAGTTAATTGATGATTTTTTAGAAAGCTCCTTATTTTATCTTTAAAAAATGCAACCTCTTTTTCATAACCTATTATTGCTTTCTTTTGAACGTTGAGCATTGTACTTAAATCTTCTTTATCACTATTCCATTCATTCATAAAATCCATTTGTATTAAGTGGCATATTTTTTCGAAATCAACTTCATTTAATTTTTGGCACTCGTTCCCCTGCTTAATGCTATCTACATATTTATCTAAATAAAACTTATCCATTTTTTATTCCTCTTTAATTTATTAATTTTATCTAACCCAGCAACCTGAAGCATCCAGTTGGAAATATCCAATATATCCTTTGAATAAATATCATCTTTGAATTCGAGTAAACTTTTGTTTGAAGCTTCAGCCAATCTATAATTATTATTTTGTTTAATGAATTGTGCTTTACTTTTATCTATTTTTAGGCGTTTAGTAATGTATTCTTGATCGTATGGGTCATCTGTAAAAAACTTGTTTATTAAGAATCTTTTAAATTCAAATCCAAGCATTGAATAAGTTGGTATCAATTCCTCATATCTTTTCAAAGCTGACTCCTGCTGACTAATTACTAAAATTCTGTTTTCGCTATGCCTTAAAGAACCAATTGCCAATCCATTGTCTAAATTATTTCCACTATCTACAATAATCAGATCAAAATTATTTCTTATTTCAGTTAGTAAATACTCGGCATTTTCTGGTAAATAATACCTTTCATCTTCCATCTTGCCTATTCCAGCCAAAATAAAAAGATTACCTCTTCTAAGAGAAAAAGATTCGACTTCGGAGCCATCTATCATCATATTGTCTAATCTTATTTTGATGTTTTCTATCGATCCAGTTTCTTCCTTTATGTATTCCGTGCTTTTCCTACCGTTTAAAAATAGTAATAAAATCCTTTTGCTCGGAAATGAATTAGAAACAGCTTGCGCTATTGATTGTGCTAGCATAGTTGTGCCTACCTTATGATCCACACCATGAATAACAAATATTTTCCCCATTCTAACCCCCTAGCTCAAAGAAGCTTTCAAGACTATTAAAAGTTTATTTTCTAAGCTCAAATTTATATAGTCGACAAGTTTTCCATATTCCTCTATGGAAGTTTTTATTTCTATATATGAGACAAACGATGTTGCATCGTTACGCTTTAACATATTATTTTCATCAATATTTTCTGAAACGGATTTAACTTCTCTAAAAGAAGAATCTTTTACAAAAGCAACCAAATATTCGCCAAAGATAGTTTGTCTATCTTTAGAATATATTTCTACGATATCCCCTGATCTCACTGCAGAACTTATCATTTCAATCCATTCTGGCTTAATTACGTATATTGATTCTTCATTTTCAATGCGGAATCTCTCATCTTGGAAAAAGCCTGATGATAATTGAGAATTAATTGGTATATACTGTTTTGAAATTTTTCCAATAACTTGTTGTTTATCATTAATCTTTAATGGATTATTAATGATTATTTCTTTTGGAATGCTGACTTCCTTCATCATGTCGCTAGCCATTAAATCGCCAATTTTAATTTCATCTTTGGCAACTAATATTCTCTCTGTTAATAATCTATCTCTACCTTGGAGCTCCCAAAAGATGATTCCAGCAATAGAAGATAGGATTACTATTATTCCGATTAAAGTCTTTATCCATTTCTTAAGCAAGTTAATTCTCCTTATTTAGCTTGGCGAGTGATTAGTTATATTGTTACATTTATGTAATATTATGTCAATTCAATATATTCGACCCTCCTTAATCCTGTTGACAAAAATTTAATTGAAATATAGAATAAGCCATATTCAAAATTAATAGTCGCTAGGGGAGCTTTAAGCTGAGAGTATTCTATGACCCTCATTACCTGAACTGGATAATAC
>CAYRVM010000149.1:0-4255 GCA_964427575.1 uncultured Oscillospiraceae bacterium
AGCTAGAAGTTGAGGATGCTGCAGGAGCAAAAGCTATGCCAGCGGTGAAGACGTCGGAAAAAGCAGAAGAGGCGGACGAAGCGGAGGCGCTAGCGCCGACTGAAGCTAAGAAGGCGCCCGCGCGTAGGAAGGCCGGCGACGGCCCAGAAGCAGAAGCAAAGATCGAGGAGCCGGCCCAAGGGGGGCAGCCCAAACCAGAACTGCCCATGGTCCCAGACCCAGACAGGCCGACAGTTCTGGGCCTGCTAGAAATTGCTGAAGGCGGGTTCGGATTCCTAAGGTTCCACAATTTCCTCACTAGCGACCAGGACATCTATGTGTCGCCGGCGCAGATCCGAAGATTTAATCTGAAGACTGGGGACAAAATCAAAGGCATAATCAGGAAGCCAAACGATGGTGAAAGATTCGGAGCGTTGCTCTATGTTAACGAAGTTAACGGAGATGAGCCGGGCGTTGCAATCAAGAGGCCTGATTTTGATTCATTGACACCTATATTTCCTAGGGAAAGGATTTCCTTGGAGATGGGTACAAGAGAACTTTCAATGAGATTAATCGATCTTGTAGCACCGATTGGTAAGGGCCAAAGAGGACTGATTGTTGCTCCTCCAAAGGCTGGTAAAACTACCTTGCTTAAGAAGGTTGCAAACAGCATCGAGAGAAACAATCCAGAAGTTGAACTAATCGTCTTATTAGTTGATGAGCGCCCAGAAGAAGTTACCGACATGAAAAGATCTATCAAGGGCGAAGTTATATATTCCACATTTGATGAACTTCCTAGCAATCACGTTAAGGTTGCTGAAATGGTTTTAGCCAGAGCTCAAAGATTAGTGGAGCACGGCAGGGACGTTGTCATTCTTCTTGATAGCATCACCAGACTTGCCAGAGCTTACAACCTAGTAATCCCTCCAACTGGCAGAACATTGTCAGGGGGACTAGATCCGGGAGCATTGCATAAGCCCAAGAAATTCTTCGGAGCAGCTAGGAAAATGGAAGAAGGCGGGAGCATCACAATCCTTGCGACAGCCCTTGTTGAAACTGGAAGTCGAATGGACGATGTTATATTTGAGGAATTTAAGGGTACTGGTAATATGGAACTTCATTTGGATAGGAAGCTTTCCGAAAAGAGGATATTCCCAGCAATCAGCTTGAACAAATCGGGCACAAGGCACGAAGACCTCCTAATGAATCAAGATGAACTAGCAGCCGTTTGGACCATGAGGCGCGCACTTGCGAACAAGGGAACCCAGGAAGTTACAGAGGTTATAATTGAATATCTATCTCAGACAAAAAATAACGCAGAATTTATACAAATGATACAGAAGATTAAGCTTGACGAGTAGATTTGAATAGCAAGATTAAACTGACTTAAATTAGTGTAAAATTAAATAATTGAAATTAGTATTAAATTTGAGTATTTAAAATCTAATAGAAATTAACAAAAACAAAATTAATATTGAAATAAAACTAAAATAAATTTAATAAAAGTCGCAGATCAACATATAAAAAGAATCAATAAACGAAAGCAGGAGAATATGGATTTAAATAAAATATTTATAAAGAATGCCTGCCCGACGAGAGTCGGTGGGCAGGCGGTCCTCGAAGGGATTATGATGAAGGGGACCGACCGCTTGGCAGTTACGGTCCGAAAACCTTTGGGAGGCCTCCATGTCAAGATAGACAGGCTTCCGGTGCCTAGCAAATGGATGAAGTACCCAATACTCAGAGGCGTCGTAGCTTTCATGGACTCCCTAATCATGGGAACGAAGATTCTGCTCTATTCCGCAGAGGTCCTCGAGGAGCTGGAAAAAGAAGAAGGCAAGGAAATAGAAAAAGATAAGTTTACAATTTGGTTGGAAAAATATTTCGGCGAAAAAAACTCGATGACCATAATGTTATATACTTCCGTGGTGCTCGCTTTGGTTTTCACTGTAGGAGTATTTATAATTTTTCCTACTGCGGCTGTTAATGTTTTCCAGCTTATTACGACCAATGAAATCCTACTTAATCTTATTGAGGGAGTTTTTAGAATAGTGCTGTTTGTTGGCTACATTTTATTAATCTCAAGGATGAAAGATATCAGAAGAGTATTTGAATATCATGGAGCAGAGCACAAAACTATTCACTGCTTCGAAAATGGTTTAGATCTTACCGTAGAAAATTGCAAACAGTTTGAGCCCCTGCATCCAAGATGCGGAACCAGCTTCCTAATGTTTGTAATGGTTATAAGCTTACTACTTTTCTCCCTATTGGGCTGGCCCGACCTTTTGTTTAGAATCGGGTCAAGGCTGCTGCTCATACCGTTAATAGCTGGTTTATCCTATGAGCTATTAAGGTGGGCGGGAAGAAGCAATTCCTGGTTCGTGAAGATTTTAAGTCTTCCCGGCCTGGCTCTTCAAAAGCTTACCACAAGAGAGCCAGACGAGCAGCAGCTACAAGTTGCTATAGTTTCTCTTAAAGCAGTTTTAAACAATAGCAATGACGAATCAGCTTTTGGGGTTTTTCAACTTGAAAAGGATAAACTAGATATTTGGACATAATGGAAGGATAAGATATGGCGATTTCAATTAAAGAAGCAATAAATATGTCGACACAAATGTTGACAATGGCAAAATGCGACACACCTAAATTAGATTCGGAAGTGCTATTAGCATTTTTCTTAAATGTTGATAGAAGCTTTCTATTTGCACATTACTCAGATGATTTAGATGAAAAAGGTTCTGATTCCTTTTTTGAAATTATCGATAAACGTATAGCCGGAGTTCCTGTACCATATATTACAGGGCGTAAGGAATTCATGGGAATCAGTTTCAAGGTGAACGAGAATGTCCTTATACCAAGACCAGACACCGAGATACTTGTGGAAGAAACCATCGAACTTGCAAACGAGATGCAAAAAGGTCTTGCAAGTCTGGAAATTCTCGATTTATGCTGCGGGAGCGGTGCAATAGCAGTCAGCCTTGCCTACTATCTAAACAAGGCAAAGCTCACAGCCTCAGACATCAGCGGTCCCGCCCTCATGATCGCCAAAGACAATGCCAGGGACTATAAACTTTTGAACAAAATTAAATTTGTGCAGGGAGACTTGTTCGCACCTTTCAAATCCTCTGGATTTGGAAAGACGCAATTTGACATAATCGTATCGAACCCACCGTACATCAAAAGTCTTGAAATACAGACGCTCCAAAGAGAAATCCTAGAAAACGAGCCATTGCTGGCACTTGATGGAGGGGAAAGCGGTCTCGATTTCTACGCTAAAATAATCGAAAAGGCCCCAGACTTCTTAAAGAAGAACGGCTGCCTGATACTAGAAATCGGCTACGACCAAAAGGATGCAGTATTTGCACTATTAGAGGCAACTGGAAAGTTTAAAGAATACAAGGTTGAAAAGGATCTAGCCGGCCACGACAGAGTGGTAGTGGCAAAAAAATAACTTGTATCACAATGGAACCTGTGCTACTATGGTTAAGAACTATCGATCAGATAAACATCATCAGATAGTACACATATTGAAAAGAGGGAAAGAAAATGAAAGAAGGAATACACCCAGCGTACAAAGTGTGCCAAGTTACTTGTGCATGCGGTAACACATTTGTTACTAAGTCTCTAAAAGAAGAGATGAGATTGGACATTTGCTCAGCTTGTCATCCGTTCTTTACAGGACAGCAAAAATTTATTAATCGCGGCGGCAGAGTTGAGAAATTTAAGAGCAAATATAATATTGATTAATTATGAAAACCGGAATTATATTCCGGTTTTTTTATGAAATAAAACTTTCAAATTATAATAAACTATTGCATATATCCAATGACTATATTACAATAAGTATGAAAAATGCAAAAATATACGCATTAATGATATGAATAATGCAAAAAAAGTCGCAAATATCATATCAAAACATAGGAGTATGTATTAAAATGAGAAGAAATATTTCGGAAAAGCTTATATCTTGGAAAGAAAGTGAAGACAGAAAACCGTTGCTAATCAAGGGTGTAAGGCAGTGCGGAAAGACATATTTGCTCAAAGAATTTGGAGCAAATAATTATGAAGACGTAGCCTACTTCAACTTTGAAGGTAACGATGCGCTTAATAAACGATTTGAAAAAGATTTAGATGTTGAAAGGATTGTAGAAGAACTAAGTATTCTTAGAAATAAAACTATAAATCCTAACTCAACCTTGATAATATTTGACGAAATTCAATTCTGTAATCAAACATTGACTTCTCTAAAATACTTTTGCGAGAATGCACCAGAATA
>CAYRVM010000150.1:0-3684 GCA_964427575.1 uncultured Oscillospiraceae bacterium
CTTGAGCTTGCTTTTTAGTCCCTACAAATAGTACTGGCTTTCCAGTTTCTCCAACTTGCTTCATGAAAGCATAAGCTTCATCAATTTTTCTAACTGTCTTTTGCAAGTCGATAATGTAGATTCCGTTTCTTTCTGTGAAGATGTAAGGTGCCATTTTAGGATTCCATCTTCTTGTCTGATGTCCAAAATGAACCCCAGCTTCTAGTAATTGTTTCATTGAAATAACTGCCATAATTTTTTCCTCCTGGTTTTTTACCTCCACCCTTTTCATCCTAATTGTGACCTCTTTGAGGAACCAACAATCAGTCTTAAGGTGTGTGAATTTGAGCATTAGCTATTAATTAAATAAGGATATTCTTATGTGAGAATATCCTTATTGATATTACTATAGCGGTGAATAAATTGCAAGTTTAATTTTTAATTGTATTTGATTATTTATCAGCCAATAAATCCAAAATTACCTTGGCAGCAAGTGACTTAGTCATAATTTCATAATTATTAATCGATCCATCTCTACCAATTATAGATATTATATTAGTATCTGAGTTGAAGCCAGCTCCAGCCTTCGATACATCGTTTGCAATTATATAATCCAGGTTTTTCTTTTTAATTTTTTCAGTTGCATACTCTAGTACATTATTTGTTTCTGCTGCAAAACCTATTAAAATTTTATCCCCTTTTCTTTTTCCTAATTCTCCAATGATATCTCTGTTTTCAATAAGATTAATCTTGATGTCTTCATTTGTTTTTTTTATCTTTGATTTGGACGGTTTTTCAACTCTATAGTCTGAGGGTGCAGCTGCCATAATTACTGCATTGTTATTCTCGAAGTTTTCATTAACTGCATTTGCCATTTCTTCTGTGCTTCTGACATTAATTCTATTTATTCCTTGACTACAAACTAATCCAACAGGGCCAGTTATTAGAGTAACTTTTGCACCCCTAGACAAAGCATCTTCAGCTATTGCAAAACCCATCTTGCCGGAGGAATTATTGCTAATAAATCTTATAGGGTCTATGTCTTCAATGGTTGGGCCTGCTGTAACAAGTATATTCTTTCCAATTAAATCTTGCTTTATTTCTGAAGCTTTTTCTAATATACCGAGCGCAAACTCTGTTATTGATTTGGTATCTGGCAATTTCCCCTTACCTACGTCACCGCAAGCAAGCAATCCATCATCTGGCTCCATGAAAAAATAGCCAAGAGCTTTAAGCTTATTGGCGTTTTCAACATAAATAGGATTTTCAAACATGTTTGTATTCATTGATGGTACAAAAAGAACGGGTTTCTTGGTTGCCATAATAGCAGTTGTCAGAAAGTCATCTGCAATACCATTTGCGATTTTGCCAATTATATTTGCAGTTGCTGGAACTATTATAAATAAATCTGCTTTTTTACCAATTGAAATATGTTCAACCTCGTAATTATTCGGGAGGTCAAACATATCTGTAATAACTTTATTTTGAGAAATTGTCTGGAAGGTAATCGGATTTACAAATTCAGCAGCATTTCGTGTTAAAATTACCGTAATATCATTACCTAACTTCTTCAAATTGCTTATTAAGTCCAAGCTTTTGTAAGATGCAATTCCTCCAGTAACTCCGACTACAATATGATTTTTCATAATTAATCCCTCTGCCTAAAATAAATTAGTTTTCAAGATCTTCATTATTTAATCTTTTATATGTTATCAAGTCTTTAGCTATTTCATTTGCTGCAATTGATACTGGTTTCTTAATGCTTTCATTAACTAGAGATGGCTTTCCGTCAATTATATCCCTAGCTCTCTTTGCAGCCATTATTACTATTGTATATCTACTATCTGCTTTTGATTTTATTACATTTATTGATGGGTAAAACATTATAATTCCTCCTTATAATTTTCAATTAACGAATATATATCTTCTGATACTCTATAGTGCTCTGCGTTGATTATGGCCATTATTTTCTCAACTGCCCAATCAACTTTATCATTAACCACACAATAGTCGTACTTGTCAATGTATGAAACTTCTTTAAGTGCTTCGCCTATTCTTACATCTATATCACTTTGGCTCTCTGAACCTCTTCCAGTTATTCTCTTTCTAAGTTCAGTCATTGATGGCGGAAGTATAAATATAAACACACCTTTTGGCCAGACCTCTTTAATCTTTAGCGCTCCCTGAATATCAATTTCTAATACTACATCTTCGCCTTGATCAAGCTTATTAAAAACAGCCTGCTTTGGTGTGCCATAGTAATTACCATAAACCTCAGCATATTCTAAAAATCCATCTTCTTTTATTACTTGATTAAACTTTTCTTTTGAGACAAAATAATAGTTTTTACCTTCTATTTCATCGGGTCTAGGTTGCCTTGTGGTCATAGATACCGATAGGGCGATATTTGAATTATCTACTAATGCTTTGCATATCGTCCCTTTGCCTGTACCAGATGGTCCCGAGACAACAAATAATAGCCCTTTGCCCATAATACTTCCTTTCCACTCTTTGTAATACTTTATAATACCTTAATTTCAACAATTATTCCAGTAGTAATTAGTAATTTATTGGTTGGGTTACTCGATATTTTGAACTTGCTCTCTGATTTTTTCAATTTCGCTCTTGATTTCAATTACAACATTTGTAATTTCTACGTTATTCGCTTTTGATCCAATGGTGTTTGCTTCTCTATTCATTTCTTGAACTAGAAAATCTAACTTTTTACCATCTGGTTGATTACTTTTTGAAATTATACTTTCTAATTGAATTATATGGCTATCTAGCCTGACAAGTTCCTCAGTTATGCTGCATTTATCTGCATATATAGCTGCCTCTAACAAAATCCTGTCTTCTGGAATCTCAATACTGCCACCAATTAGGTCTTTTATTCTTTCTTTAATTTTATTTGTGTAGGTTAATGCAACAGTTGAAGATTCCTTAGAAATCTTATCAACATATGTTCTTATCAATTCCCCCCTACTTATTATATCCTCCGATAGTTTTTTGCCTTCAATACTTCTCATTTCATCAAGTTTTTCTACAGCGATCTTTACTGGTATTAAAATAGCCTGCATTATTTGTTCTTCATCTTCAACATCAGGGATAGATCTCAATACATCTGGCATATTTGCAAGGAAATTCAGAGTTATTTCGCCTGCTACATCAAATTTAGATTTCAGCAACACTAAATTATCATAATATTGTTGAGCAACCATTTCATTTAATCTTATTCTCATATCATCTTCAGTTAAATTTTCAACTATTAAGGTGATTTCTATCTTGCCTCTTTTTGCAATGTCTTTAACCATGTTTTTAATTCTATCTTCTGCAAATGAGTATCTTCTTGGCATCTTTACAGAAATATCGCTGTACCTATGATTTACAGCCTTTATTTCGATTATAATATTCCTTTTCCCATCGCTATGTTCGCCTCTTCCAAATCCAGTCATACTTTTTATCATTGTTCTCTCCTTAAAATAAATTTGTGCTTCCGCTACATATTGTTACAGCTTCACCTGCTAAGATTATTGTTCCATCTTCTTTGATTTGTGTTCTTACTTTTCCGCCTGGCATTTCTACGATTGATATTTTGTGCACATCAAATAATTTATTTGCCATCAAATGTGATGCACAAGCGCCAGAACCGCAGGCTAAAGTTTTCCCAGCCCCTCTTTCAAATGTACTAACCGTAATTACACTACT
>CAYRVM010000150.1:3694-4253 GCA_964427575.1 uncultured Oscillospiraceae bacterium
CTTCAGGATATTCAGGTCTTTTTTCAACAATCTCTCCAATATCCAATATGAACTTTTCTTTTTCGTATAGACTATCAAATCTATATTTATCGAGCATAATCATTGCGTGCGGTACGCAAAAGTATGTCGAATAAATATCTAATTTGATATTGTTAATTTCTATATCATGGACATCGATTTTTTGAGACCAAGGACCCATATTTAATTCAACATCGCACTGAATTCCCATTTTATATGAGATTTTTACGTTCTTTATTCCATCTAATGTTTCAACATTAAATGTATCCTTATCAATAATCCCATTGTCATAAACAAATTTAGTAAAACACCTTAAACCATTGCCACACATAGCAGCAATGCTTCCATCTGAATTGTAATATTCCATTTTTACATCTGCATCAATTAAATTTGTCTTCGACGCACAGATAAACCCATCTGCTCCGATGCCAAAATTTCTATGACATAAGCTAGCAGATATTTCAGATTTTGTTTGAGCTAAATTATCAATTTGCCCGTTTATGTTGTTGCAAACTATAAAGTCGTTGCCTGTGCCGTGCAT
>CAYRVM010000151.1:0-385 GCA_964427575.1 uncultured Oscillospiraceae bacterium
CCCAAGCGTTGGAAGTGAACAAAAGGGATTAAGGCCAGTTTTGGTTATTTCACGTGACTCAATCAATCATAGGCTGCAAACTTCAACGGTAGTTCCGCTTTCATCTATGAAAAAAGACTCGAAAACTTATCCTTCCGAAGTACTACTCAAAATGGAATATACAGGACTACCAAAGGATTCGATAGCAATGATGCAGCAGGTACGCACCCTTTCGCACATAAGGTTCATCAATAAGGTAGGAACACTGGCAGACGAAAATTTGAGGAATCAAATCGAAAAGACAATATGCGACTATTTTGAAGTTTAAAGTAAATATATTTTAGAATTCAAACATTGTGAAAAATGGATATGGAGATTTGATAGTTATGGATATTGAAACATTAGA
>CAYRVM010000151.1:395-2558 GCA_964427575.1 uncultured Oscillospiraceae bacterium
TTCGCATATAATATGGTTGTGAAACCAACCATCTTGGGCTAAAATAAAACTAAAAAGGAGTTGATACTATGACAAAAGATGAGCTATATGATGCCCAGATGATTGAGGCTTCCAAAGACAAAGAATTTATGGACAGAACTATGAAGGCGGATTCAGATTTTGCATATGTTGATAGCGAGATATCGGAAAAAATGAATAGTCTTAGTGAAAAACTAGCTGAAATCGAAGATGAACGATCAAATGGAAAGACTGGATACACGATAGATGAGGCTTCTGAAAAAATTTCAAAGGCAATTGACGAGCGAGATTTACTAATGAAATTTAAAACGGAAATGAAAGTGGCTAGAAGGTCTAAACTTGATGGATTGCCTACGTATACTTCCGATGATATGCTTAAAATGGCAGAGGATATCATGTAATTTTCATTTAACCTATTAAATGCAGTTGTCGCACATTTTGCGACAACTGCATTTTGATTTAATTCCCTTTGATGTTAATTCGATGGGATCTCGAAGTTCTTATCCGTCAAATTCGGGTAGATGTCCTTGAGCGCGGAATAATCCGGCGTATATTCGCCAGGGATCGGTTCTGCTAGATACAAAGTTGTAAGGTTGGTTAAGCCCGCAAGTGGTGTGAAGTCTGTACGTATATCTTTTAAATTAAGCGTTTTCAGACTTGTTAATCCGGAGAGAGCCTCTACGCTGCCGATGTTCCGAGAATAAGATAGGTCAAGCCCTTCGAGCTGGGTTAAAGAGGATAATGTGGAAAGACCTTCTGAATTTACCTGACAATCGCTAAGGTTGAGCATCTTCATATTGGGGCATTTGGTAAGGGGCGTTATATCGCTAACATTGTTTCCATTTAAATCGAGGAAGCTAAGACCTGGAAGTGCTCGAACTACATCAATCCATTCTACATTGTTAAACCAAAGTGCGAGATTAAATAAATTCGGAAAGTACTTTAAAGCACTGATATCAGAAATCTTAACCGAGTCTGGAATATTCTCCTGCCAATCATTGCCAAGGGACAGCACATCGATAGCTTCCGTATCGTTTATCGTAATATCACCTGATGGAATATTCAGCGCCTTGCGGATCTTTTGCTCTAAAACCGCATCTTTGAAATCAATTGGCTGCGGCGCGGCAACAGGCTCGAAGTCGCGCTTAACCAAAGTCGATGCGATGGCGCTGAGAGGTGTGTAATCGCGGATCAGGTTGTCAGCCACATATAACTCAGTAAGGCCTGTAAGACCTGATAGCGGCGCCACATCACCAACTATATTTCCGGAAACATCTATATATTTCAAATTGGTCAATCCAGAAAGCGGCGTTAGATCTTTAACAAAATTGCCCCTAAGGTCGACTGATTCCAAGCTAGTTAAGCTTGCTAATGGGCTGATATCATCAATCTGCCTGCCGCCCCAGATAGAAAGCCCCTTAAGGCTTGTCATGCTGCTAAGTGGGCTGAGGTCAGATAGGCTAACGCAGGCAATCTGCAAAGACTCCATCTTGGTCAAAGCGCTCAGTGCACTTATGTCGACAGGAGCAAAAGGGTTTTCTCCGTTCTGCACTGCCCAATTTAGATTCAAAGAGGTTAGGTTCGTAAAGTATCCTAGGGCATCAAGACTTTTGATACGAGGGATGGACCAATCATTGCCATCCATCTGAAAATTTAGCTCGCTAACATTAAGTGCATCCGAAACAAGGATGTCTCCTTCGGGTTTGTCCATGGCCGTCCTGATCATGCCTTCAAGTACAGGGTCGTTGAACTGGATTACTGCATTCGTTTGAGATGACCCGCAAGCTGTAAAACTGAACATCAGCAAAACCAATAATAAAAATATCAGTAGCTTTTTCATAGTTCTGTTCTCCTCTCAGGGTTAAACGTTGTTTTCATTAAATACATTTTCACAAAGACTTTAACTTCTACTTTATATTTTAGCACTCAAATCATAGCCTTTCAACAATAGGAAAAAGACTCTAATAATACCTTTTTTCCCATTCGGGAAATATGCTCAGAATCAGTATTTCCCCTAGTCATTCAGACACCCGATCGGAACCACATATACACCTTTAACCTAATGTGGAATTATATCTTGAAATAATGAGCAATATAATTCTCATTAAATATAATTTTAAGCTTTAAAGAGCAATATATTGCTCT
>CAYRVM010000151.1:2568-4222 GCA_964427575.1 uncultured Oscillospiraceae bacterium
AATGACGTTACAACTGTTGTAAAACAGTGGAAGGACATAGCTAGTTCTGTTGGGATTCGAGAACAAACCATCAACCTGATTCAAAACGAGCTTAAAAACAACCTTCATAATGTGTAACATAAGGCTCCATCGCTTTATCCTTGCCTTATGACAATGCCTGTGGGGGCAAGGCTTCTTTTGAGCCTCTGGGCAAGACGAAAACAGCACCGATGACTAACGCGGCACCGAAAGCTTGCAGCGGACTTAATCTTTCATTTAAGAGGAGAAAGGCCAATGCCAGGGTAAAGACGATTTCAAGAGAGCTTATTAAGGAAGCACGACTAGCTCCGATTGCCTCAATTCCTTTCAGGATTAGGAAGTATGGAATAACCCAAGTAAATATAGTTAATATGACAATGCCACCTAGCATAGCAATAGGGGCGGTAATGCCGCGATAAAGGGAGATTGGTGAAATCAAAATAAACAAGATGCCTTGGATGGTAGTTGTCCAGATCATAACAGCAAAAGGCGAGCTTCTCTCCATGTTCTTTTCCCCTATCCAGTTGCCGAAAGCTAGTGATAGACTTCCAGCGATTGCTAGGGATATTCCAAAGGCGTTTATAGTGAATTTAGAGACAGGGAAAGGATTAATGACTGTAATCAATCCTAACAAGCACATTATCAAAGATACAAGATGACGTTTGTAAAGATGCTTTTTGTCAATAAATAATTCCAGCAATAGAACAAAAGCTGGTGAGGTATAGAGAATCAGGATGGCAATCGATGCGTCGATGTAGTTTAATGCCACAAAAAATGAGAGGCTGTTGATAAAGTTCCCAGCGATGGCTTGCACTAGCACAGGGCGTATTACCTTGGGGTCTAGGCGCCAACTATTAGTCCGGGTTACCAAAACAATAAACCACATGAACAGGCTTGCCACACTAACCATAATTACAATTAGCGTAAAAGGTTCAAGGCCTTGCTTGTAAACTAGTTTTGAAACAACTGCCAAAGATCCATACAAAAGTGCGGATGCGATTACATATAGATATCCACGCATAGGCCACCTTCCTTTCTAAATTCCAATTGTTTTGTAGTTAAAGAACCAAAGTCATATCGTACCAGACTGCGCCGCCATGGGTGGAGCCTGAAACACCGCCACTCTCAAAACCAAATTTGGCGTAGTAGTGGATTAGATATTCCTTGCAAGTTAGAATGACGGTTTTTCTACCTTCTTCCTTTGCCTTCTTTATATATTGCCTCATCATCTGGGCGGCAATGCCTCGCCTTTGATAATAGGGATGCGTATTGATTCCAAACACTGTAAGATTTGGACCAGCTGGCTCATGATGGCTAGTTCCATGGTACAAGTCGTCATAAAGAACCGGGCTTGTTGTTGCGCATCCATTGATGAAACCTATGATTCTTCCATCGAGTTCAGCTACCAGAAAGTTTTCCGGAAAGGCTTCAAAGCGCTCCTTGAGAGTCTCGAAGGATGCGGCTTCTTCTGCGGGAAAACAAGTTGCTTCTATCTTTGCCAATTCTTCAATATCCTTGGCATTGGCCTGCCTTATAATAATTTGATCCATATTAAACACCTCTTTTACAAACCTTATGATATCAAAACACTGGAACCGGGGCAACTTAATATTATAACTGACCATATATTGCCGCA
>CAYRVM010000152.1:0-4221 GCA_964427575.1 uncultured Oscillospiraceae bacterium
TCATAATTATTTGTTGTAGTACCGGTCTTTCCACCGACCGGAGAAGTTCCAATTGCTGCTGCCCCAGCTATGCCTTGAGTAACAACACTTTGAAGAATATCAGTCATGATGAAGGCGGTGCCTGGATCCATAGCTTTTGTCTTTTGGGAATTAGACTCTAGAATCACTTCCCCTTTTTTATTGGTAACTTTTGTATAAGACACTGGTTTAACATAAACACCTTGATTTGGAAAGGTTCCATACGCGGAAGCCATCTCCAAAGGAGAGATTCCATCAGTCATTCCGCCTAAGGCTAGAGCTGCGGCATTCTGATCATTTACATTGCCAGATTCAACGACACTTGTAACGCCAACCTTTTTAATAAAATCAATAGAGGCAGTTGCTCCGACTTCACCAAACATTTTTACTGCCGGAACATTCATTGATTGTTGTATGGCCTCTCTTACAGTAGCTAAGCCTCTATAGGAATCGTACCAATTCTTTGGCCATAATTCGTCATTATAATAATTTGGTGAATCATCAAGGACATAGGCTGCATTCCATGGTTTTAGTTGTGTTAATCCTAGCTCAATTGCTGGTCCATATACACCGATTGGTTTAATAGATGAACCTGGAGGTTGAGTGCTTGTGGCTCTATTAAATAATAGATCACCGTCTAAGTTTCTTCCACCTGCCATAGCTTTTATTTGACCAGTTTTATAATCTGTTATTACACAAGCAGCTTGCGGTTGTCTAACTCTTGGCTTAAGAGTATAATAGCCACTGCTAATTGTAATTGTGCCATCATCGTTGAAATTCATATATTCTGGATGCTCTTTAAAAAACTTTTTGTTTATTATTATATTGCCGTCACTGTTTACCTCTTTAAACTCTGCAGGAATTAATATAACTCCACCAGCGTAACTATAGAAAAGATGATCAACATTTTGATAAATATTTTTGAATTCAATGCTATAGTCAACATTACCTGCAACTTTAGTCTTGTAAATATTCAAACGCTTTTGATCAAAGATCATTAAATCAGCGTTATCAAGCTTAATGAATTCATCTTGTCTTAAAATGAAATCACCCTCGCTATTAAAGTAATTATCATAGTTAAATAACATGACCTTACCTGTTGAATCGATAATATTTCCCGCTGAATCCTTATTTAGATTTACTACTCCTGGGAAGTTGTCTGGATTATCAAATTCAGTTTCAATGGCTCTTTGGGCATTTAAGTTCATAGTGCTGTAAATATTTAAACCACTATTATAAATCATATTTTTAGCTTCTGTTTTATCAACTCCAAAGGCATCCATTAAACCAACAGTAACTTCATTGACTATATAATCCACAAAATAGGAAGATAGCTCATCTGTTGCCTCGAAACTCGGAACCATTAAATCCTTCATGTAGCTTGATAAAACAAGATCTCTTTCTTCTTGAGTTATATAATTATTTTCATACATGAATCTTAAAACTAGAACTTGACGATCTTTAAAAGCAGGGTCATAAACTATTGTATATGCGTCACCCTTTGATACAATGTTTGGATCATCAATTGCTACCTCATCGGTTTTCAATTTCTTAAGGGGAGAATACTTAGTAGGGCTTTTTGGTATACATGCCAAGATTGTACATTCGGCCAAACCTAAATCCTTAACATCTTTAGAAAAATAGGCCTGAGATGCTGCTTGTACACCGTTAGCATTTGCTCCTAGATAGATAGTATTCAAATATGCTTCGATTATCTGCTCTTTAGAGAGATGATTCTCAAGTTCTACTGTATAATAAGCTTCACGTATTTTTCGAGTTATACTTCTTTTAGATTTTGTTTCAGCTAAATATAAATTCCTAGCTAATTGTTGCGTTATAGTACTAGTACCACTTATATTATCTCCAGTAAAAACACCTTCAAATACTGCACCAAACAACCTCACGAAGTTAAATCCATTGTGTTCCCAGAAAGTCTTATCTTCTATCGATACAAAAGCCTCTATCAAGTATGGTGGCATATCATTGAAGGCTACATTTGTTCTCATACCACCTGTCCCTTGAATTCCTTCAATCATATTACCCCTATCATCAAACAGAACGGAGTTCTCAGTTAATAATGAGTAGATATTGTCAGGTTCAATAGGAGGAGTTGTCTTAATTATGCCGGTAACAATAATTATAAAGGTTACTAACAATATAATTAAACCAATAGTTAGGTATTGGATAATTTTCTTAGTATTTACTCTTCCACTCCTTGATTTGCTTTTCCCTTTTGTACTTCTTGCAACTACCATGCCATCCTCAACTTCATTTTCAATTGTAAAATGGTCTATTATTTTGTTTTGAACATTTTTAATTTTATCTCTATTGACAATATTTTTAACAAATAATGGAACCTCAGGCATTTTAACTTTTTCGGATTTAATTTGTTTTGAACCCTTTGATGTTCTTAAACGATCAAGCCGTGAAGCTCTAGAGATATTTGCATTTTCTGATTGGCTATCCGATTCTTTATCGTTAAGAGGACTACCTATATCATCCTCGTCAAAAACTTTACGGTACATCTCAGAATATTTTTCATCTAGCTTATTATCATCGTTCATATATATCACTCCTCGTTATCTTTCCATAGATAGATTAGTCATTATACCATATAAGAAAAATACTGTTAATATAAATTATAGATAAAAAATATAATCGTAATAAATTAACAATATTAATATATTGTAGAAGATAGCCAATGAGAATATAATCAAGTAACAATAAATGTTGACTAAATATGGTAAATAATGTAAATTAGTTATTAACAAACAAAATTGGCAAAATAGGAGAAAAGACATGGATAATTTTGAAACTGAGGAGATAGTCAATCTAAAGATACCTTTATCTTTGGAAAACTTAAGAGAAGAATTAACCTTCTATAAGGATTTAAGATCATTTTTTAAGGACTATGATAAATCAATTGAAGATATTGATTTTATAATTAATAACATAGAGAGAAATATTTCGATTTTTAATAAAAGTGGCCCAATAATCATCGATGAAGCAAAAATGATTGCACAGATACAGAAGCATCCGTATTTCAAGAATCCATGTGATTATCCAATTAGATTGATTACGATAATGAAATATTTAAAGGAAAAAAACTTTAATATGAATTACAAAGATATTGATATCTATGTTGACAAAATAATTCAAAAGATTGACGGAGTTAGGAAGGTCGGCAGAGGTCTATATTTAAAAAAATAATATAATTTTAGGGGTAGAATTATATAGGGATAACTAGATTAATATCAGGGGGAGTTAAATACTTGAGGAGACCAATAGTATTTATTTTACTTGCATTTGCTTTAGGAATATTTATTGGATATAAAAGTTTTTTATGTATTATTTTGATTGCGCTTTTTAGCGCAGTCATTTTTATTGTTTTTAGGAAATTCCAAAACTTTAGTAGCATAAATAATTCTTATAACATGCTACTAAATAAAATTAATTTCAAATGGCTGTATATATTTATATCCTTACTAATACTTGGTGCTTTAATGCTTCAATATCACAGTAGAGTAGATGAAAGGATAGAGAAATTAGTCGGGAAAAATATTAACGTTATAGGGGAAGTAATGTCTGTAGTTGAAAAAGGTAAAGAATATAGTCAACTAGAAATGAAGGTCAAATTAATTGAAGATGGAACATATGCAATAAAAATAAATGAAAAAATGTTAATAAAGATTTTCGGTCCGTTTTCCAGCATTTCAAATATAAATGATGAAACTGCAATTCAAAATTTAGCTGGAAAAGAAATTGAAATAAACGGTAAAATTCTAATGCCGCCAGGTATAAAAAATCCTAAGCTTTTTAATTACTCTGAATTTCTCAAGACAAAAGGCATTAATTTCATATTAGAAGCAAACACGTATAGCTGTAAACTAATAGATGGAAAGACAAACTATTTTATTAATATTTTGTCTAACTTCAAATATCAATTTTCTAAGAGATTAGAAAAAATAATACCTGCCGAATCATATGCTTTATTCTTGGGAATTTTACTCGGTGATACCAATATGATGGAAGAAGATATTTACGATTTATTTCAAAAGAATGGCACGGCTCACATTTTATCAGTTTCAGGAATACACGTAGCAATTATATATGCGTGTATTGAAAAACTGATTCCAAATAAGAATTCAATTCCGTACAACATACTGATAATATTTATTCTGTTTTGCTACTCTGCTTTATCTT
>CAYRVM010000153.1:0-4191 GCA_964427575.1 uncultured Oscillospiraceae bacterium
TTTTCATTCTGTTATTATATTAACCTAATTTTGTTATTCATTACAGATAAGAGTATCGGAAGTTTAGGAATAGGTCAAGAATTAAAATTGCTTAATTCGCTCGGACAAGTTTCGCCCTAAAACAAGCCGATATTTCTGGCAGGGACACGAATCAAAATTGTTGGCTGAATAATCAAGAATCGTCGCGTAGTGCTCATCTCTATATTCTAACGGAAGCCATTTCCGTATCGGCGGTGATAATCCCCCTTATTGCGGCAACAACTCCGCTTCATCGTTAGTGGGTTCTAACTATCTGATAGTTAATCAGAGAGATCGTTATATTTTGATACTATCCTATTTTGTCCACATGTCAAGTAGAATCTTTTTAATGTCGGACAGGACAAGACAAAGAAAAAGAAAGATAGGCAATCCAGTTGCCACAAGGGCGACATATTCAAGAGAGAAGCGTAAAGTGTTTTCCATATTAGTTATTGGCTACCAACTCGCGCCAAGTGCGAAGCGTATCAGCCGCTTCCTTGCGAAAGATTGAACGCAAGCTCATCTTGCCATCTTCCTTCATGACATAAAGATGAATGTTGCTAGGATATTCCGCAGGATGTCCAGCCATAAAGACATTGTGCAATCTCCCCTGCACCATACCATCAACAATCAACTCAAACACGTTCTTCCGCATCCAATACTCGATGCACTTGACCGTTTTGATTTTCTTTAGTTCAATCTTCATGATTAAAAGATAACAAAATGTTGAAATGATGCAAGGGATTTCTTTGATAAATCGAAAATATATTTTCAGTTATTTTTCTCTTTTTTCTTGACATAATTGAATAATTCGGCTAATCGAATGTCGCATAAGTCATTGAACGACAAGCACTTACAGCGCCCCGGCTGGCCCGGCTGTGTAAGTCCTTGATATTCAACGCTTTACTCCTTCTTGGAGGGGATAGGATAGATGATCTTATTGGCGTGATACTTATTGTATACGTCCCGATACTGCTTAGCCTTTTCCTCTGTGTCAATCGGGAGGATAGACTTAAGTTCATTAGTATAGTCAGCAAATGCTTGCGAGCCGTAGTCCATATCGAAGTCAGATAACATTTTTTTAGCCATATTAGTATTAGGGAGTCATGAAGCTAATTAAATTCATTAGCATGTGATAGGTGTTAAAGATTAGATAGGCAGATACGGAAAGAACTGTGGTGATATTAAAGAGGTTCATTAGGAGTGATAATAGTCTTGGATTTTCCCGTTTAAGTCAAGATATTTTGCTTTAACAATCATACAAGCGCAAGAGTCTTCGCACTCCTCAGAAACTCCGTATTTTTCCTGCAATGCCCAAACTCCCTCTATGTATTCCTTGCAGGCTTTTTCGGCCTGTGGTCGACTGCCGTGTATTTTGTCCATAAAGATAATATATCAGAAAATGAAAAATTGGCAAGGGTTTTTGAAGAAAACTTTCAGTTTATTTCTTGCCAATCTTCTGAGCCAAACGATCTTTTTCTGTCTGGTAGTAATGGATGAAACGAGCATAAGCTACCCGATAAGTGTCCGCAAAAGAGGAATCTTTCATCTCAGCGATCCCCTTGCGATATTCCGCGATCTTCGCATCGCATTCTTTGATTGTTAACGCGTTCATAATTAAAAGGTAGCACAATCTTTAGACATTACAAGGATTATTTTTATTTATTTTTCTCTTGACAGCATATAGAAATTAAGCATGTGTAAGTAGCACAGTATCAAGCACTTACAAGGGCCCGGCAGCCCGGTTTCTATAAGTAATTATTACTCAGGCTCTTATGTTATCGCCCTACTATTTCGACACGAAGGGGAAATGAGCTACAAATCATCCGCCTCTCGCGGATAACGTGCTTGAATTGAAAGCCCCAAAATTCAGCCGCCTCGGAGCGATCCGAGCAAAATGTCCCGTCCGCGCAAAGATACATACGTCCCGAAGGGGAGGATTGCGAATTGGAGTAGATCAGGATTGATTTGACGTTTTTCATATGATCAAGATATCAAAATTGTGAAAGAGGGCAAGGAGTATTTTCAATTAAATGAATTTTTATTTTACGATTTTCCTTGACATTTTGTAAGCTTCACGATTCATATTTGCGGCGTAATGTCTTGCCTATCAGTCACTTACGTAAGCCGGGCTGCCGGGCCTTCATAAGTCGTTGATGTTTAACGACTTACAAAGGGCATGTGTTTAATTTAGTGAGTGACTATATTACGTTTAGCGGCAATGCGATTAAAGAAAGATATTCTTTCCACTACGCTATCAAGAGATTCTTGCAGATTGTTCCAAATGTTAATGAGATCATCGTTGCCCTTAGTGGTAAGGTAATCCTCTATCTCTTCGATTGTGGTGAATTTAGCCATATTAGTTATCGGAGGGTTTTTTTTTTTTTTTTTTCTTAGCGTCATGCTCTGCTTTCTCCCTAGCGTATGTCGCTTTGATTGCCTCCATAAAGCGCGTATTATCAAAGTTGAACACTATAGGCTTAGAGACTTGATTGTAAATTGGCTTGTTCATGTGAGTGATTATAGAGATTATCGTGATTGTGTCAAGAACTATTATAGGGCTTATGACTTAGTGAAGTCCCATCTTACGACGAATCAGCATGAGGGTATTTTTACGCTGCTCGAAAAGAGCAGACGCTTCGCGATCCCCTTTATAGAAGGCCTCGATGGATAGTTTAGAGGCTGCCTCAATCTCTTTCGAGAGGATGATCCCAAGGGTAGTGTTTTCGTGAAGGGTGAGAGATTTGTCATTGTTCATAAGTAAGAAAGTATCAGATTGGGCTATGATTGCAAGAAGTATTTTCAACTATTCTACTAGAAGATTTTTCTTGACATTTTATTGTATTCATATAAAGAAAAACATACCTTAACATGCTAAGTATCAAGCACTTACAGAAGGCCGCGTGGCCCGGCGTTGTAAGTCCTTGACTATCAACAACTTACATATACGTTTCCCCTATACGAAATGGCCATTCATGTCAAGATAAATCGTATGTAAATGATGAGATTTATTTTGAATAAAATTGAAGAAATCTCTTGCGCCTAAGCGTGATTTTGATATTCTTTAAACATGAAGAACGAACCAACTAAGGCAGAGCAGATGGAAATTGATGAGCACGAAGCACGCTATGAGATGATTAGCCGCGCACGCATGGACTACGAGGACGCGATGGAAGCTGCCCAAGAAGCACGCGAACAAGATCGCGACATGGAGGATTAAAATAAAAATCCTCTTGACCTTTTCTCTCAAATCGAATAATTTAATAACTATGAAGAACACGATAACGGTAAAGAACGAAAATGGGGATGTAGTTGCCAAGGTTGGCATTGATGCGGTAAGATTCGAAATGATCTCTGATCGCCTTGATTATAGCTGGGCATTGTGGGAGGTCAACGTTGCCATGCCTGATGGCGATTGCGTGACAGGCTTTATGCAGGCTTGCCCTTTCGCTCCTGATGCTAGTCACGATATGGAGATTGAGCTTGGCACTCTGTAATGTCTTCTCATTTAATCCTTTACCTATGGGTCGGGGCATCGCTAGCGTTCTACCTTACGCGGAAAAGGTAGAGGACGGCCCTATTTTTGAGAATTTAGGTCGGCCTCTCTGCTGAGTTAGCGTAGGGGGGGTATAAATTCCATCTCCCCTAGTAAAATCCTAAAAATCAAACATTAAAAAGAACCAAACATTAAAAAAAATCTAATCTTATGTTTAATTTAAAAAATTATATTTAATTTAAAAAGTTAAGCTCCAATACTCCTTCCACCTAGTAAAATATTAAATAATACTACGGTCCAAAACGATTGTTTCTGCGTGCTCTCCCCTAGAGTAAAATCAAATAAATAAAACATATACTCTTTCCCCTCTATAGTAAAATACTAACCTGCGGGAGGTAGCCCCTCCTCCCAATTATTCAAATAAAACCAAACCTTAAGCGGCCCGGAGCGCGAGGGTCGAAAAATCCGGGGGATACCACTCGCAAAAAGGGCTTTTTTATATTAAATTCAATTAATATTGGCTGAATACACATGCTCGACTCGCCGAAAATAAAAAACGCTACGGTTATCTTTTTGTTAAATCTCCCTGCAAAATTATGTAATATAGATTAGGATCTAAAAGGTCCGATAGCTCACATTAACCTAATCTATGAAACAAAACAAAAAACCCGTAAGAG
>CAYRVM010000154.1:0-688 GCA_964427575.1 uncultured Oscillospiraceae bacterium
GATTTTAGTCTCATCAGACAATTGTTTCATCATTGGCAAAATTTTAATTTCTTCAGGTAATCCTTGATTTTGAATTTCAAGATAGAAATTGTCTTCGCCAAAAATCTCAAGAAGTTCTAACGCCTCTTGCTTTGCGCCTTCATAGTCATCAAAAAGCATTTTTCTCTGGATGTTTCCTGCCAAGCATGCACTTAACGCAATTATCCCATGACTATACTGTCTTAGCACCTCGTGATCAATTCTGGGCTTGTAATAGAAGCCCTCGGTAAATCCTAACGAAACTATCTTCATCAGATTTTTATATCCAGCTTCATTCTTTGCAAGAAGGACCAAGTGCCCCTGATATTTATCTTGATCAGACTCTTTGTCCTTCATGGTTCTTTGGGCTGTATATACTTCACAACCAAGAATTGGTTTAATGCCTTGCTTTTTGGCTTCCTTGTAAAAGTCAATCACACCAAACATAACCCCATGATCGGTGATTGCCATAGCTTTCATATCTAGCTCTTTTGCTCTCGCAATTAGCTTTGGAATGCTTGCTGCACCGTCTAATAGGCTATATTCAGTGTGAACATGTAAATGAACAAAACTCATATTTGCTCCTAATATTATTTTCTCTTAAGTGATCTAAGAAATGCTAAAATAGCAAATATAAGCAGGTAAAATCCTGTTATTATTCCCACAAATT
>CAYRVM010000154.1:698-4180 GCA_964427575.1 uncultured Oscillospiraceae bacterium
TAGTGTTTTCAACGTCTACCCAGTTAAATAGTTTTGCTAATCCAAGCGCTGCGATTATTAAGATCCAATATCCAGTAATAGGTCCAAGTTTTGATGCAATATTTCCCATGTAACCCTCCACATATTTTAGTTTTTATTTGATCTTCTTCGTTCTAATTCTTTTAAGAATTTCTTTCTAAGCCTTATTTCTGTTGGTGTTATTTCAACTAGTTCATCGTCGTTGATAAATTCCAATGCTTCTTCCAAGTTAAGTAGTCTAGGTGGCGCTAGCTTTACGGCATCGTCGTTCCCTGAAGATCTCATATTGGTAGCTTTTTTAGCCTTGCAAGCATTAACTACCATGTCTTCGTTTCTACTATTCATTCCAACTATCATTCCTTCATATACTTTTGTGCCTGGATTGATAAATAAAGTTGCTCTTTCTCCAATGCTATTAAGTGCGTAAGGTGTTGAAACCCCTTCTTCTTGAGAAATTATAACTCCATTGGCTCTCATAGGTATTTCACCTTTGTGTTCTTCGAACTGATGGAATCTCCTAACTAATGTGCCTTCGCCTCTAGTATCGTTAATAAACTCTGTTCTGTATCCTAGCAATCCTCTAGTAGGTACTAAGTATTCCAGTTTTGAATACCCTTCTTTACTTGACATGCCGATCATCATGCCTTTTCTAATGTTTAGTTTCGAGATAACTGATCCCGAATATTCCTCAGGCACTAGAACAATAACTTGTTCTACTGGCTCCATTAATTTTTTCGTATCTCTATGCATTATTACTTCTGGCTTTGAAACTCCAATTTCAAATCCTTCTCTTCGCATATTTTCTAGAAGAATAGATAAGTGAAGCTCGCCTCTACCTGATACTTTAAATCCATCTGTTGTTTCTAATGGCTCAACCAATAAACCAACGTTAACTTCTAATTCTTTTTCCAGTCTTTCCTTTAAATGCCTAGAAGTTAGAAATTTACCTTCCCTTCCAACGAATGGAGATTTATTTACAAGGAAATTCATTGATAGTGTTGGTTCTTCTATAAGAATCATAGGTAGTGGATCTATATGCTTTGGTTCATTAAGAGTTTCCCCAATTGAAATATCTGAAATTCCTGAGAAAACAACTATATCTCCGCTTTCAGCTTCCGCTACGGGTACACGTTTCATTCCCTTGTATACGAATATTTGATTTATCTTTTGCATCTTTACGCTGCCATCTGCTTTAGTAACAGCTACACTTTCTCCTTCGCGAAGTCTACCTTTGTAAATACGCCCAATACCCAGTCTACCAATATAGTCATCATATGCAAGTGTTGAAACCTGCATTTGAAGATGCTCTTTATTCTTATTTGGGTATGTATCAACGTGCTTTAATATCGCATCAAATAGAGGAGTTATGTCAACGCTTTCATGGTCCATTTCGACCTTTGCAACGCCTTCCTTGGTTATCCCATACAATATTGGGAAATCCAACTGTTCAGAAGTTGCATCCAGTTCCATAAATAATTCATAAACCATATCAACAACTTCAACTGCTCTTTCATCTTTCTTATCAATTTTATTGATAAGAAGAATTGGGTTAAGGCCTAATTCCAATGACTTTTGAAGAACAAATCTTGTCTGTGGCATAGGACCTTCACTACAGTCAACTAATAGAATTACCGTATCAACAGTCTTTATTATTCGCTCAACTTCAGATGAAAAGTCAGCATGGCCTGGTGTATCTACGATGTTAATCTTAACATCATGATACATTACTGAGCAGTTCTTAGAATAAATGGTAATTCCTCTTTCTCTTTCTATGTCATTGCTATCCATAACACATGTAACTACCTCTTGGTTCTCGCGAAAAACTCCACTTTGAGATAGAAATGCATCAACTAACGTTGATTTTCCTGCATCTACATGTGCAATTACTGCAATATTAATTATTTTTTGTTTTCTTCCCACAATTTACCTGCTTTCGAAATTTTAATTTTATTTTGATTGACCATTATAACATAATTTTGACATGAGTGGCTATAAAATGTTAGAATAAAGACTGATGTTCAACGTTTTTGGGTATTTAAATAGTATTTATTATTAAGGGAGTAAGATATTATGAGAACAATTCTCTGGTTTATTTATTTTTGGCTTCACCTAATTTATATTTCTGGGAGTATGCTAAAAGCTAACTCTCTTTCAAAGTCAGGTAAGACGAAAGAATTATATGAACTATTAACAAAGATAACTTTGCAGTGGTCAGGAAATCTCCTTTGGATCGCTGGAGTAAGGCTTAATGTAAAAGGATTTGAAAACATTCCAGACGAAGCTGTCGTCTTTGTTTCAAATCATCAAGGAAATTTCGACATACCAATTATGTTTGCAACTCTTAGAAAACCGATTGGTTTTATTGCAAAGATTGAAATATTAAAAATGCCATTTATCCGTACTTGGATGAAGCATTTAAAATGTATTTTTATTGATCGGAAGGATGTTCGCCAATCTCTAACAGCCTTAGGTAATGCTTCAGAAATATTGAATGCAGGTCACTCCCTATTGATATTTCCTGAAGGAACAAGAAGTAAATCCGATGAAATTCATGAATTTAAGGCAGGGGCTTTAAAAGTTGCGCTTAGTTCTTCCGCGAAAATTGTTCCAATCCGAATTGATGGAAGTTATAAAATCATGGAAAAGCAGGGAATTTGGATTAAGCCAGGCCTTGTCAATGTTACAATCCTGCCCGCAATAGATACTAAAGATATGTCAAGAGAACGTTCAAAAGGTCTTGGCGATGAAATTAGGGAATTACTAATCTCAAATAAATAAAAGTGGGTTTATAATGGAAAAATATATAAATTTGATAAATAGTTTAATTGAAAACAAAGACATTGAGAGAATTGTATTTTCGAACTCTAGAGTAAAATCAAACTCATTTATTCGTGTTAATGTCAGGCCCATCCTCATTAAAAACTCTTTCCTTTACCAACTAGAATATCATTCGTCAAATAAGGTTTTTCATAAAAATTTAAATAATATTGAGTTCTTAGATGAGTCGAAACGCCTGATTGAATTTGATTTTAAACAAGCAAATATTTTCACTAATGAGATAGAGTATCAAGTTTTTGCTGGTTCTTTAAATTCCGTGAAAATTAAGAAGCTTGTTACAGATAGGAGTAAGCACTCCGCACATTCTATTAGTTCTAAACTTTCTAACAGCACTCTTTCTCACAATCAAGGTAAAAATCATATATTGCCTGAAGACGAGCCTTGCGATTTTCTTGTTCATCTCGGCGTAATGAGGGAAGACGGATCTGTAAACAAAAGTTTTTATAATAAGTTTCGACAAATCAATCGCTTTTTAGAAATTGTAGAGGACGTAGTTTCAGAGCTTCCAAAAGATAGGAAACTTACTATTGTCGATTTCGGTTGCGGGAAAGCTTATCTTACGTTTGCTTTGTATTATTATCTATATATAAAAAATAATTACGATGTAGAAATTGTAGGGCTTGATT
>CAYRVM010000155.1:0-4179 GCA_964427575.1 uncultured Oscillospiraceae bacterium
CTGGCATAAAAAAGCTTAGCTTTCTAAATACAATTGCGCTAACTACGCTTTCGAGAAAAAACGGTGTTAAACCTGCGACTCCAAATCTATAGAAGAATTTTGGAAAACGCGTTAATTTTTTATGTTCTAAAATATTTTCTTTATCTTTCCCAAAGTCAAATAATCTAAGCACTAACAACATTAACATCATAAATAAACCTAGTTGTGCCGTCATGATTGCAAACCATTTGAAATCAATGCTTCTCTCTAGCATTGTGTCTGGAAGCTTAATGTATAAAACAACACCAATAATAAACAAAACTACCGCAACAGGCATTACTAATTTTACTATTCTCTTCCAATTGCCAATTACTAGCAAAGTTGCAATCCAGCCTCCAATTAAAGCAAATGAAAGGTATGGCATTATCGGATTGTTTTTATTTACAAGCCAATTTAATAGTAGCACCTTTCCATATTGATCTTGATCAAGAGCAGTTATGTATATCTGATAAAGTGGAACCCTTAAAAGAGATAGCGCGAAAAATCCCAGCCCCGATATTAGAAATAATTTAGCGTTCTTTTCATGAACTTTATCCAAAAATTCCATATTAGTGAAATAGTCTCTTTCTCCTTCTGATTTTTTAAACTCTCCCATTCCTGAGCACTTTTGAATTAATAAAAAAACGAGTCCAATTAACAATATATTTATTCCCAACATAACTAGGCTATCTACATATAATATTCGTTCAAGGTTGAAACCCTTGTAGATTCCATTTCTTATCGCATCAACTAGTATGCTATTGTTCATGGATCTTAGCTCCATTTGCGCTAATCCCGGCCCAGTAAAGATAAAATAGGTGTAGGCAACAGCAAGGATTAAAAGGCCGCTGACCGTGTTGTACTTTAATAATGATGCATTAGAATAGCCTTGGATTTCTGTCTTTCTGTAGAATTGATATGTGTGCACGGTCCCGCTAACCATTGCGAAGACTCCGGCGAACATTAACAAGAGTCCAATTACTGTTACTATTGCTGGAGGGTTGTTTAAGTCAAGATCATAAAGTCCATCAAAATAGTAAAATGCTGAATGCATCCAGATTAAAATAAAAATTCCTAACCCTCTTAAAATATCTAGACCTACATATTGTTTCCTCATTGTTCGCTCCTTATTAATTGTTTAAATAATCAATGATTAGCTTAATCTCTACGGGTACAGCTTTACTATCTTTTTGAGAGCATTTATATTCAATTGCATTAAGAAATTCTTCTTGCTGTGCTTTATCTTTTGGTAAGTTTTCAAGTAATCTTAATGCTCCGACAAAATTACCAACGCAGACTCTTCTCATAATACCTCTGACATCAAGCTTAATTCCATTGATGCAGGCAGGCTTCTCACAATACTGGCAAAGTGAAGCTTTTAACATTATGTTTTTAATCTCTTCTGGATAGCTTGAATACATGTCCTTGATCTCAAATGGTTTTTTGACTACATTTACAAAGTTCTTCATGTTATCTTGGTAGAAATATTCATTTAATCCAAGTTTTTTTAAGATTGCATTTGCGCTGCTTAATCCAGTAATTGTTACTGTTGGTGTCCCTGTGCCCATCACAGTTGATTCCCCACAGCAAAATAAGGTTTCCCACTGTGTCTTTGTATGCATTCTATGAAACATATGCTGACCCAACATTTGTTTTGGACCTGCAACTGCTCCTCCATTTTTATTTGTGTACTTCTCTATAGTAAGTGGGGTTGAAATTTCCGAAAATACTATATTGCTTGTAATCCCTGGAAATCTCTTTTCGAGCACTTTATGGAGTCTGTCCTTTTCCTTTTCTTTCATTTCTTCGTATACTTTTTTATCGTCGCGGCTCCATTTTTCAAAAGAAGGCCCTATTGCAATAACAGCATGTCCATCGCTAGGACATAAGGTATGATCATCAATGCTAGGTATATATACTGTTACTTCACTTTCATCTAGCTTATTAGGATTGCCAACCAACATTTCTATAGGCATAGTATCCTCAGGAATTACGTTTTTATTTACATAAGCATAAAGGACTACACTTGGATATGTTGGAACTTGATTTTTTGCCCAATTAATCTTTTCTTCCGTTAAAAATTCCTTATCGATTAATTTCCCGTAAAGGTTCCAAACCGTACCAGAATAGATTATGTTGTCGGCATAGTATTTGTCTCCAAGTATAGTTTCAACTCCAATAGGTATTCCATTTTCAAAGATAATTTTCGAAACTTCTTGCTCCATAATCATCTGCCCGTAATTTTCTTCAATGACTTTTTCAAGTTTTCCTGGTAGGAATACTGTCGAACCCGCAGGGAAAAAGCTTCCTCCCACATGATTGTCAACAAACATTATTGCGGCAAGGATGGCAGGTGTTTCTTCAACTGTTGTATAGCAGTATGTCGATGTAAGTTTATCAAAGAATTTAAATATTTCAGGATCTTTAAAATATTTTTCAAGAAGATTCTTAGCGCTTTTATTCATAAAACCTAAGAATTTTAAATAAGAAAGAGGATGTCTAGCAAGACCTTTCAGCGATCCTTTTGGATCCGTCTGGTCTGGCGTTGTAAAGACTGGATGTTCGACCATTACATTTTGATATAGTTTAAGCATATCTCTATAAAATTTCTTGATATTTTCTTTTTCTTTTGGGAAAACTTCTCCTAGTTCTACTGCAAATTTATCAACATCTGGCCAAAATTTAATCCTATTTCCCATATAATTTACGCAGTATAAGAAATCGTGCTTAATGACCTCAATAGGTTCTTCGAGGCAATTCATAATAAATCTGTGTGGGTTAAAACCTTTATCTCCAAACCCATAAAGCATTGATGAGCCTTGATCAAATATTACACCGTTTCTCTTAAATGTCCCGCAAGAGCCACCAGGATTATAGCTTTTATCAATAACCGCTATTTTTAGCCCACGCTTTGCGAGTAAACTTCCTGCAGTTAGACCTGACAGGCCTGCTCCAATAATGATAACATCGTACTTCATATGAAACGCTCCTCCTTAAAAATATGCCTCTACTTTCATTAGTTTATTGTTTCTTTAAACCCTACATTTTCTATCCCGGCCAAATATCCAACATCTTCGATAGTGTCTCCACTAATTTTATCATAAAGGATTATATTTGTTTGCCCAGAAATTTCCTCTTTTATAATCTTCTCCATCTTGCCCAACTTAGGTGCAATCAAATCCGCTGAATCGCCAATCAAGGCCTCAATCCTCAGCCTTGCTTTTTTGTTTTCGAATGTCAATATTATTGATTCTTTGGAGGAATTCTCTGTTTTCAGCTTACTAAAGTTGTAAGTAGCAAAACGATATTCTTTGTTATTTATTGATAAATTGCATATATGTCCCAGAAAGCTCATCCCAATAAATGGTATATGGGCAACTGAAGCAAATAAACTTGTTGAGTTGTTCCTAAAATTGTTACACTGAATCCAAGTATATTTCTTTGGGAATGAAGTCCCCCAGTCTTTTTCTATATATCCTTTGCCTTTATTATAATCAAATTCAGTCCCATTAATATTGACTATGCCCCTCAGAGAGTGATTCATGCTTACAATTCCATGATAACATTCCATCATTGGCAAGTATGCAAAGAAACCCATGATATTTGGCATTAATGTTGTTCTTTTTATCGTCGTGAAAATCCCAAAATCTATTTTAGCATCTATGCTTATTTTATTTTCGTTTCCAACATCTTCGGGTGAAATCGAAACCGATAATCCTGACTTCCCAAAAGTGTTATTACCCACTTCTAATGAACACGATTCTTCTTTGAAATTAAAAGAATCTATTGGGAATCTAATATACCCAGTTACTATTGATTCATTATTAATTAAGTCTCTAGTTTTTAGGATATATTGAATAAAGCAATGCTCATCCCCTTCAAAAAGGCTAATCCCAGGAATAAAAGAGATTGCATTCTTCTTATCTTCGGATGTAAGTTTAAAATACCATCCCTCAAAATAATTTTTATTTCTGGTGCTACCTTGGAAAAGCATAGGTTCTTTTATTTTTCTATATTTTTCTTTAGTGTTCATTTGCATAAGACCTTAAAACTAAATAACATATGAACCCTCCTTAAATAGTTTTGTAAAGTTCAATAATTTCTTTTTCGCATTCCAAGAAAGCCTCAATCAACGTCGGATCAAAGTGGGTACCTTTATCG
>CAYRVM010000156.1:0-4176 GCA_964427575.1 uncultured Oscillospiraceae bacterium
ATGGTTTATGAAGATGTTTTAGATATACATCCAGACTATAAAGCATTTGCGGTGGAATACCTGCCTGGACAATTTGATCAAAGAGCAGATTCTGCTAGCACCTGTATTCAACTTATAACTATGAGAAATAAACCAAAAGTAACCTTCGCTAGAATAATTCTTCTCAAGGGCGAATTAGAAGAATCCGACATTCAGAAGGTTATTTCCTATTGTGTAAATCCAGTAGATTCGAGGCTTGCTGAAATGGAAAAGCCAAAGGAAGATAAAGAAGAAACTCAAATCCCAAAAGATGTTGAAATCATAAATGGATTTATTGATTTTGATAAAAATAATCTCAATAAATTTTTGCAAGACAACAAGCTCTCAATGAATTTACAAGACCTCCAATACATTTTAAAATATTACAAATCTGAAGAAAAAAGAAATCCTACTATGACTGAGATTAAAGTTATTGATACTTATTGGTCTGATCATTGTAGGCATACAACATTTTTAACTAAAATAACAGATGTAAAATTAACAGAAGGAAGATATTCAAAGCTATTTCAAGATGAATACGAGAGATATCTAGCTATTAGGAGCGAATTATACGATAAAGAGAAAGATGTCTCGCTCATGGATCTTGCGGTAATTGGTGCAAAGTATTTAAAGTCAAAGGGGAAAATTAAGAACATCGATGAATCTGAAGAGATAAACGCATGCAGCATTAAAGTTAAAGCAGTGATTGACGATAAGGAAGAAGATTGGTTGGTTTTATTTAAGAATGAAACCCACAATCATCCAACTGAAATTGAACCTTTCGGAGGAGCGGCTACGTGTCTTGGCGGAGCAATTAGAGATCCGCTATCGGGTAGGGCTTACGTATATCAGGCCATGAGAGTAACAGGAAGCGGAGATCCGCGAGTTGAAATATCTGAAACATTGCCTGGGAAGCTTCCACAACGTAAAATTACTAGGGATGCAGCTCATGGCTATAGTTCTTATGGAAACCAGATAGGAATTGCAACAGGACAAGTAAGAGAAATCTATCATCCTGGATATGTTGCAAAACGGATGGAGGTTGGGGCCGTCGTTGGTGCAGTGCCTCTTGAGAACGTAAGAAGGGAAAAGCCCGTAGCGGGCGATACTGTAATATTGGTAGGAGGCAGAACCGGTAGAGACGGCTGTGGCGGCGCCTCAGGTTCATCGAAGGCACACGACCAAAGCTCACTAGCCGACTGCGGTGCGGAAGTACAAAAGGGCAATCCTCCTGTTGAGAGAAATCTACAAAGACTATTCCGCAGGAAAGAGGCGGCGTTGCTTATCAAGAGATGCAACGATTTCGGCGCCGGGGGTGTTTCCGTTGCAGTTGGAGAGCTTGCTGATAGTCTCGATGTAAATTTAGATTACGTATTAAAAAAATATGAGGGACTAGATGGCACCGAACTGGCAATCTCAGAATCACAAGAGAGAATGGCAGTTGTAGTAGAAGCAACGGATGCAAATAAGTTTGTTGAACTCTCGAAAGAAGAGAATTTGGAAGCGGTTGTGATTGGTACAGTCACTGATACAGGAAGATTCAGAATGCTGTGGAGAGATAAAGTTATTTTGGATTTAAGCAGAGCCTTCTTGGATACAAATGGCATAAAGCAAGAAACAGAGGTAATTGTTGATTGCGTTTCCAAAGAAGATTTTAATTTATTTGATTGTTACAATAATCATTACTATAAACTACCTAGAGCAGATCAGAACGTTACAAAAAGATGGAAAGACATCTGCAAGGTACTTAATTTTGCAAGTCAAAGGGGACTTGTTGATAGATTTGACAGCACAATTGGAGCGGGCACTGTTCTTATGCCATATGGAGGAAAGTATCAACTTACACCTTCTCTTGGAATGGCGGCGAAATTGCCAATAACCAAAGGATTCACAGACACCTCAACTCTAATGAGTTTTGGCTTTGACCCATACTTGTCAGAGAAAAGCCCTTTCCATGGTGGTTTTTATGCAGTGATAGAATCTGCGACAAAGATAGTAGCCATGGGAGGTAGACTTGAAGATGTAAGACTAAGCTTCCAGGAATATTTTGAGAGCTTGGGAAAATCCCCAGAAAAATGGGGTAAACCTTTTATATCTTTATTGGGAGCGCTAAAGGCACAATTGGATTTAGAGATTCCTGCTATAGGCGGTAAGGATAGCATGTCGGGTACCTTTAATGAACTTAAAGTACCACCTACGCTTATATCTTTTGCACTAACTACAACCTCAGCAAAAGAAATAATTTCACAGGAAATTAAAGGCTTTAATAACAAGCTCATTTATTTCTACAATAAAGTAAATGAAGATGGAATGCTTAATATAAATCGATACAAGGAAAATATGCTTTTGATTAATAGCTTGGCAAGGAAAAATCTTATTTTTTCGAGCAATATTGTAGGTAAGTACGGTATTGCTGGCGCCATAACTGAAATGGCGATAGGAAATAAAATCGGCGTAAAAATCAATGGACTAACAAACGATGAAATTTTCGAATACTCCCAAGGTGGAATAATTGTTGAAGTTGATGGGCATACTGATTTGCGAATGAATTTCGAAGGCGGGACCTATAAAGAAATTGGAACTACTGTTGACAATGGTAAAATAAGCGTATTAGGTGAAGAAATTCCAATTGATGATTTGATTCAAGAATGGAAAAAGCCATTAGAAGGAATCTTCCCTGAAATGGCAGAAAAAGAGGACTTAATAGAAGTAACGAAGAAACAAGAAATTCCAATAATCCAATGTTTTGAAAGAAGCACAATGAAAGCCCAAGGGAAAGTGGCGAAACCAAAGGTTGTAATAGTAGCATTCCCAGGAACCAATTGCGAAATAGACTCACAAAAGGCCTTTGAGAAGGCAGGAGGAGAATGCGAAATTGTTTATATACGCAACCTCACGCAGGAGATGCTCGTTGATTCAATAAACCAACTGGCAGAAAGTATAAAAGCAGCACAGATTTTAATGATACCTGGAGGATTTAGCGGGGGAGATGAACCTGATGGTTCCGCTAAGTTTATAACAGCAGTATTTAGAAATAAAATCGTCAAAGAAGCAACTATGGATTTAATAAATAATCGAGATGGATTAGTTCTAGGAATTTGTAATGGTTTCCAAGCACTAATTAAGCTTGGGCTTTTACCTTATGGTGAAATTAGAGATGCCGATGAAAATAGCCCGACACTAACATATAATAAAGTAGGCAGACATGTTTCAAGATTTGTAAAGACAAAGATTGTTTGCGTTAAAACCCCTTGGCTAACAAAAGTTTGCGTTGGAGACATTCACTCAATCCCCGTATCGCATGGAGAAGGAAGACTGATTGCAAGTGAAGATGTATTAAATGATTTATTGGCAAAGGGTCAAATATCAACGCAATACGTTGATCTTAAGGGAGAGCCTACAATGGACCCAGAATTCAATCCAAATAATTCTGTTTGGGCAATCGAAGGGATGACTTCTAGGGACGGAAGAATATTTGGGAAAATGGGTCATTCTGAAAGAATTGGGAAAAACTTATATAAAAATATATCTGGAAATATGAATCAAAATATCTTTGAGGCAGGAATAGCTTATTTTAAAGATACAACAACGGAAAAGTTGGTAAACAGAATCCAGGAAGGCACTTGTTAATGGATAAGAAAATAAATTCCGATCAATTAATGAATATCATCTTTGGGGTTATGGAAAACAAGGAAAAGTTAGTAGAACTGCTTGATTATGTAGATATAGAGAAATTAAAGAAGGGAAGTATATCGATTCATCAGGATATATTTAATAAGGCACTTGCTACTGAAATAAAGGTGACTCTCGATTTAATTGATTTCAAGTTAAGCTTTTTAAAAGACTATATAAAAATCGACTTCACCAAGAAAATAAAAATTATGTTCTTGGATTTGGAATTAAAAACTACTTTGGTCTTGAAAGATTATTATCTTAGCTTCGGAAACAACAGTTATGGATTTTATACAAATTATTCAATGGATTTCCAAGGCCTACCGTCGCCAATTGATAAATTAGCTAGTATGGATACTATAAAAGATACTTTAATCAATTCCATTTTAAAAGCTGGATCTAAGGATATCAAATGGATAAAGATAGCAGGCAATAGTATAATCGTAGATTTGAATAAGAATGAACAATTCCTAGAATATAAAAAAC
>CAYRVM010000157.1:0-4145 GCA_964427575.1 uncultured Oscillospiraceae bacterium
AACAACAATTTGATACGCTCTATACCTATTTTGGAAAAATAAAAGAATTGATAAAGAGTAATTCTGATGAACCGAAATTGTACGATATTAGCTACAACTTTAACGTTGATCAACTTGAAATTAACCTTGAGTTTGTAAGAAAATTCAATGAGACGGGTGATTCATTTAATCAGGATATCACAAATAAAGTTTCAATTGATAAAAATGTATACTTGAAAATTGATGAATCCATTTTTGGATTTAAGGAATCAGAATTTTTAAAATTAACTGATGAGTTGTTTCCCAATATTAAAAATAATTGGGAAACAAAATAATATCGGTTTCTCGCTCTCTTGTTTGTCGCCTGACCATAAGAGGGATTGATGCTAATCCTGTTGCGAGCAGCCGACCAAGAATAGCGCAGCGTCCTCCGCTTACAGCGGAGAGACATCTGCTGATACAATGGACACTATTCTCTCCCACTCCAAACTTTCGCGCCTTTGTTGGTCGCCTGATCCGTAAGAGGGAGCGATGCTAATCCGATTCATTTAGAACAAAGTAACTGGAGTACGACAAAAACGTAGCAGAAATAGAAATATGCTATAAACCAGCGATTGCCGATAAACCAATTATTAGCAGTTCTCTGGATGCGTATGAAGTATTGATACCCTTTTTCCCTACCGAAACCATTTCTTTACAGGAAAGATTTGTGGCTATGTACCTTAACCGTTCTAACAGGGTGATAGGTGTCTATTCTCTCAGTGTAGGTGGTATAACAGGTACAGTGGTGGATATTCGTTTGCTGCTTTCTGTGGCTCTAAAAATAGCCGCAACGGGTATGATAATGTGCCACAATCATCCCAGTGGAAATATGCAACCATCAGCAGCAGATAAGACATTACCAAAAAGGTTAAAAAAGCATGTGAGTTTATGGACTTAAAGTTGCTAGATCACCTGATAATTGCTCCAGAAGGTAAATATTTGAGTTTTAATGAAGATGGCCTTTTATGAGCCTGGTTGAAATAACACTGATTTCATTGTGAGCAGGAAATGTTTTTCATAAGATGCGACACTTTGCGACATTCGACATAAATAGAGTGCCGAATGCCGTATTGTGTCGATGAAAACCAAAACATTTTCCTACTTGTAAAACATAAATATTCCATTGACCTTAGTAATTTATGTGGTTGCTTTTAAGTGACCATGACATTTATTTGTGTGCAAATTATGAATTTATTACATTTGAATATTCCACTACAAACATGCGCATATCTAACATTTTTAGATGTATATGCGTTAGAGAGTAGCGGGTCTATGCTAGTTGTGCGTCATAGGATGCTGTACTACTGCTGTTGCTACTTTATAAGCGGGAATAGGCAGAGAATAATCAGATAAGACTCACTGCTGCAAATAAAACCATTTGAAAACTGTAAGCCGAACAAACACATTAATGCTATGAGGAAATTTGTATTTGTAATAATAGCGTTATTCTTCGTTTATGTAAGCAATGCACAAAAATCTTATAGTGATAGTCTTCTCAACATCATAACTACTTCCAAAGATGTACAGACAAGAGTAGAAGCAGCACGTTTTTATACGTGGCACTATGCATTCAAAGGTACTGATTCGGTAGCTTATTGTGCAAAACGTTTGATCCAAGTTGGGAAGAGCAAGGAATATGATGATATCACTGCCACAGGAAAAGCTTGTATGAGTTATTCAGCATATCTTACAGATAGCACATACAAAGCACTAAGTCTCAATATAGAAGCCTTAAGGCTTGCTGAGAAAGTACAAAATGACTTTCTAATTGCTTACATATATATCGGCTATGGAAATACCTATAACCTTTTTAACCAGGAAAAATCTATAGAGTATTATAAAAAATCACTCCGCTACCTTGATGGTAGTAGTTCATCTGCAAGTAATATATTAAGGCGAAGCCTTTTGATCAATCTGGGTAATCATTTCGTTGAAAACAAGCAATATGACTCTGCATTTGCGTACCTGAAAAAAGCAGAAGAAATTACTGTGCTCTTCAACGATCCATCACAATCAAGCGGAAGTTTATATTCTTCGCTTGGTAGCATGTATCTTGGATTAAATCAGCCGAAGCTTGCGTATGCGTATTATAAGCAAGGTCTTGAAAGCACTATTCGCTTTAATGACGACAGAAACAAGAGGAATGCGTATGTTGGGATAGCGGAGTATTATATGGCCACAGGTGAATTAGATTCAGCCCTGAATTATTTAAACTCTGCACAAGAGGGGTTGGATTTAGGTAAACCGGGAAAATCTTGGGTAAAATCGGCTGATATGCTGTACGAAATTTATAAGGCAAAGGGCAACGATAAATATGCTTTGAAAAACCTTGAAATTAGCAGAACGTTACAATTAAAGGGGGATAGCGCTGCGCAACTACAACAAATACAGGCACTTTCTTTTGAAGAAGATCAGCGGCAGATGGCAGTAGCCGCCGAAAAGGAGAAATTAATAGAAGAACGAAAGCACAACCTACAGTATGCAGCTATTGCACTTGGAGTTGTACTAATAGTCATATTGTTTTTTCTTCTCAGCCATTCCATCATAGCCAATCAACGGGTGATAAAATTTCTTGGTGTTCTTGCTTTATTGATCGTCTTTGAATTTCTAAATCTATTGCTCCATCCATACATCGGCAAACTTACACATCACTCTCCTGTGATGATGCTGGGTATTATGGTGTGCATTGCAGCATTACTCATTCCACTTCACCACAAACTGGAGCACTGGATTACGGATAACATGGTGGAGAAGAATAAGAAGATACGATTGGCTGCGGCTAAGAAAACCATTGAACAATTAGAAAGAAGCACGGATGCACAACATGACCTTTAAAAAATAGGGCTGAAGAAAATTTTTGAACCATTTATCTTTATTCACCTGCAGGAAGTAAATGAGGCTTAAGTTTTTCAAATGCCCTTACTTCTTAAAGCTATTAACCGTGGCGCTTCATGAGATGATCACTTTAATAAAATAACCAACCAAAACTAAATGACAGACAATAAAGACGAAGAACATTTTGATAATCCGATTACCAATCAATCGGAAAATCCTCCTGACGAAATTATCCTCGCTACTGACACTATTACCCAAAATCACAATAGTAAAAATATGGAAGTACATCATCATGCACACACTGGTCATGGAAAGAAAACTTGGAAAGAATATTTTTGGGAATTTTTAATGTTATTCCTTGCAGTGTTTTGTGGTTTCCTGGCGGAGTATCAATTGGAGCATAAAATAGAAAGAGACCGCCTAAAAAAATTTATGTATGATATGACAAAGAATTTAGAATATGACAGGACTCGTATTGCAATTAATTTAGCTACAAACTATAGTTTAAGAAGTTCTTTAGATTCATTTAGAAATGAAATTCAGCATACTTTATTGGGTAAAGCAAATATCAAGAAACTTTACTTCTATGCATTTACAGCTAGTGGGTTTGGACAAGTTGTATTTAACAAATCTACAATTACTCAGTTAAGAAATTCCGGACAATTACGACTAGTTGAGAATGATAGTTTAACTAATGAAATTATCGATTACTATGATAGAAAAGTTTATGCTTCAGAATTGTATTGCCAATATTTTACTGATTCTCAAAATGAATTAGAAACTGAAAAAAGAAATATATTTAGCACTATTGGGTTTGAATCTATGTTGAAAATAACCGATTCTGCTTATAACAATAATTTGGAGAATAATCTTGAAAATGAATTTAAAAATGAGATAGAAAAAAATAATTTAAAGTTACTTACTACCGATAAAATAACCTTGGAAAAGCTACATTCATTAGTTCTTACTAATCAAATGGCTTTATTAAGTTACATTCAGTTTTTGAATTATACCAATCAAAGTGCTGAAAAGTTGATAGCAAAAATCAAACTAACATATCATTTTGATTAATTGAGAATAAATGCGAGAGGGCACAACAGCGATTTGGCAAGAATGGCGGTAGAGTGATTCTGTGAAGAAGTTAAAAATTTATCTGTAATATGAAGTAGTTAAGACTTAATCTGACAGTTGGGATTAAATTTGTTGTCAACTTAAGTACTTACTCGGTTTATAACTCCCATAAATCGGATTTGTTCATCTATTTTTTATTTGCCATTTTTATATTAATT
>CAYRVM010000158.1:0-2393 GCA_964427575.1 uncultured Oscillospiraceae bacterium
TAATGGTTTTGTTAATTTAATTATACCTTTTGGTAAAAACAAAGTATAATGATTTAAGAGATAGGATGTCAAAAGTCGTAAACCAATATCCAACCGCTGTAAGTCAATATCAAGCTATGACAACGGTCGAGTGGAATTCTAATCGTCAATATATTCTTGGTACGCAATCTGGTTCTTATTTATCTAAAGTCGACCTTCTTACAGGATGCCCCTGGCTCTGCAAAAGTTCCCCTACCATCGTTCCATTCTTGAAGGCAGTCTGATCCATTATATCAGCAAGCTCCGGGCGGTTGACTTCAAGCCAAAGCTTCTTCGGACACTGGCAATAACTGACATATCGTGATTTTGATATATTCATAATACCCTCACTTGATCCAATTGCTCAATAGCCATTTCAGGCACCTAACTATTAGCCTTCATCAACTTGCACATAAAAACGAAGAACCAAGCATGCATATAACATGCTCTAATCTTGCAATTGGTGTCTGGCACTTTTTGCAACATCGCACCCTACAACTCTTGCAATTAAACTGCATCTACCTTACTCGTTGTGTTTGGTGTCAAACACGATACTTAGACACGATACTTTCAAAATTATGATTGTTTTGCTTGACTACATCATATTTAACTTATATTTTTAAATACCAGACAACACCTGCTCCTAGATTTTTATACGAAATATATCCTTCTTTCCTTAATTTTCTTAATTCTCTTTGTATTGTTGACTCAGAGCAACCAATTTCATTAACCATTTTCTCTTTTGACGTAGTATTATTTTCGCGAATCATTGAAATTATTCGTTCTTGTCTCTCTGTTAATTTTGGGGCGTCATTTGGGGCGTCATTTGGGGCGTCATTTGGGCTCATCTTTTTTGCTTCCCCTACTTCTTCATCATGAATTTTTTTATACTCTTCATTAATATAAATAATTGCTTCTGTATAATTATCATTATTATTGTCAGGCAAATATTTTACTGATTTTGAGCCATTATTTTTCAATGCATTTTTAGCTCTTCGGACTCCAGAACCATATGATTCAATTAAATGCAAGGCAAAAAACATGTCCCTTATTTCTGGGTTAATGTATCTCCTACCATCAAAACTTGTTTTTTGATTTAAATCTGCAATTGTAACCGGTGGTAACGGCCGATTATGATTAACAAATGTTATTCTTTCCGGATACACGTAGATCCCTACATAATAAGGTTCACTGTATTCCTTATGCAAAATGCAATTAGTTGCCAATTCTTCAAATGTGCTGAGAGGCCAATTATAAATAATCTTGTGCTCAATAACATCGTCTCTCCTTAAAGTGTAGGAAGCCATAATATTATCTTCAAAGTACTTTGATACTTGTTTTACTTGAATCCAGATGGGTCCATCAAATGCTTTGGATTCCATTTTATTAGTTCCATCTTCAGTTTCTCTGATTACTTCTACATGAGCACCTTTAATAAATTTCTCAGGCTTATCTGCAAACATTAAAACAGCAAAATTCCTTGCCCTTAGTCCTCCGAACTCACTTTCACTTGTTAACCCCATACTTTTTGCCATATCTATTTTTGACAATTCTCTAATATCTTTTCCTGCACCCGTTTCTATTAAATACTCTCTCATATACTCATATTTCAAATCATCCAACGTTGCTATTTCATGGAGTTCGGTACTAAATGAATATCCGGCAAATTTCTTTAACAATTCAAATTCTTGTAGAGGATTTGGAACAACAGTATCTCTTGAAATTCTTATATAACGAGCTTGTTTCAAATTTATCTTCTTATCACTTTCAGCTTTTTCACTTGTCATATATGGTCCATTATTTCCAGGTTCTATTGCCAAAATAATATAACATTTTTCATCAATCACATCGGAAATCAAATAAAATACAGGCTTAGGGTGAATATTTGAAAGAAGATTCTTAATCCCATTTTCTATTCCTTCAATCTTTTCCATTTCAACTCCACTAATGGGTCTACGTGGCACAGCTTTCCCTCCTGATTCTTTGTCATCAACTTCTTCCACACCCATAAATAACAATCCTATTTCTCTGTTCATATAATTATTCGCGAATGCACACGCAGTTTTCAATATTTGGTCCCTAAATATATCTGATTTCTTATATTCAATATAATCATTTTCAATATGACGGTGCTCAAGTAATTCATGAGCCATCGTTTTTATTGATTCTAAATTCATTACACAACCGCCTTCATTCCTAAATCCAATAGCATTTTATCTAATGTGTATTTTATCATATCTTTACTTAGATCATACCCCATCTCTCCCACCCCTACCGAACTTTTATTCGACCCTGCTCCATCTCCACCGCTGCTATTGCGGAATATTTCTCACAATAAAAAAGAGCCGGACTAGTCCGACCCTCTATCTATCCTG
>CAYRVM010000158.1:2403-4129 GCA_964427575.1 uncultured Oscillospiraceae bacterium
CTGCTGAACTATTATTCGACTGTAAACTTATAAAGCGTAGCCTCCGAATCCTTAAATGCCTCTTCAATTATTCCATAGACCCTATCCCAGTTCCCGCTAGCAATCCCGCAGCCGATCCCAAATGGCAACGCAATGCTTATCCCTGGGTAATTGCTCACTAGCCATTTCAGGCACTTCTCCATCGCCTCATAGTCGGTAACATACTCTCTCTGCGAAAATATGTTGGCAATAATCTTACCCCCACAATCGACAACACAAACCTGCCCGATCAACTCGCCTTCAGATTTCCCAGCGCAAAATTCTTCATACTCGCGATTGGCCTTTGGGAATTTTACCTTGATCTGAGCCGCCACCCCGCCGCCCATTCCGCCGTAGGTATTCACCTGATGGCATATAATGTCTTCCTCACACTGTAGCAGATCCCCGATTTTAATATTAACCATGTTGCCTCCTTATACTTATGGCAGCGCAACTAATAACTTCGTTTCTTAAGTGGCTTTATAAGCCCAATAACAAATCCTGTTAGGAAAGCTGCTAACCCTTCGTACCTTCTTGGATCTTTATACTTTGATTTCTTCTTTTGCTTCGCCATCGTAACTTTATCCTCCAATAATCCTAGCTATTTGCCTTCATCAACTTGTACATAAATATGTTTATTTATCCGTCAACCATTCGGAAGCAATAAAATAATCATCTATCATTCCGTCACCATCTTTGTAAGTTCTATCAAGTGGTCTGCCATCTATTTCATCTACCCAGTCTTTATCTTCCATGTAGTCTTTCATTCCTTGAACCTCGATATACTTTTCCTTGCTAAATACTTTCATGATTCCTCAATCCCCCCAATAATTACTAACCAAACAGCACCCCTATGAGCCCATTCCAATAATCAATTAAGTTTGTCAAAGTACTAATCCGTCTCAAGCTGTAATAGAGCTTTTCGATATTTCTCCATTCTTTCGTAGTCTTTTTCCTTTGGATTATCGATTCTACTAATATCTAAATTATCATTTAAATCAGCAATCTTTACTTTTCTTCCTATTGGATTCTTTTTTGCTCTTTCAATAAAATCAAAATAGTCTTTTGTAACTGACAAAATTGCTTCAATTATCTCTTCGGTGAAACCTTTCTCAAGCAAGTCCTTAGGTTTAATTTTCGAATCTTCTATCACATCATGAAGAACTGCACAAATCATTTCATCCTTGGTTTCAACATTCAACATTACCCGGAGTGGATGTAGAATGTATGGCTTACCTGATTTATCTACTTGCATTTTGTGTGCTTCCGCTGCAATAATTATAGCTTTTTCCAGCATTCTGTTTTACCTCACTTTACCTAACATAAAATTGATATCGCACCTTGTTTTTTTTACAGAAATCTCTAAGATTTTTACACCCATCGATTCCAGAAAAGTGTTCCTCTAAAAACTCTATTAAGCCTTTGGTCTTCTCACCAGCAACTATTAGTTTTTCATGTAGCAATTTAGTGTTTTCTATATTAAATGTATAAAAATATTCGTGTTCTGTATCTCCAAACCATCCAATAAGATCTTCTCCTAAATCCTGTCCACTTATTTGCAGGCACCCATTGTCTATATAGGCATTCACATGGATAGAGATGTTCCCACTTTTTTCATCACAAAGTACCCCTGATTTTCTTTCTTTCATAAAAATCATCCCTCTCAAAACATTTCAATCTTGCTATTTTTTATGATATTTTTCTAAAG
>CAYRVM010000159.1:0-4108 GCA_964427575.1 uncultured Oscillospiraceae bacterium
ATAAATGTACAAGTTGAAAAAAGAAATTGGGAAATAAAGCAAATACCGGGTACAGATACATGGGTTGCAATGGATGAAAACATGCCATCGGGAACTTCTCAAAATCAAATACAAGACTATGTAGGAACAGCAGGCACACAAGAAAATGTACAACAATGGATTAATCAAAGACTAATAGCTGGCGGTAGAATTAATGTAGTATTATTTGGTCACATAAGAAATTGGTTCAATAAAAATAGTGGTGTTTTTACTATAGCTGAATTGCAATCTGATGTATTCCAAAAAATGAAAGCTGATAAATTATTAGCAGATGCAATACCAAAAGAAGAGATTGATGAATACATGAATAAAAACTTTTGGATTAAATTTAATAAAGAATATTCTGATAAATTAGTAAAAGATTTAAATTTAAAAGTTATATCATTTAAAGATATACCTACTCTTAAAAAAGAAAATTTAAAAGAAATAGCTAAATATGAAAGAGCTTTAGAAACAATTAAGAATAATAAAGAATTTAATGAAATTAATAAAGAATTAGAAAAATTAAACAATATAGCTAAAGGTATTGAAGATTTAAATACTTTAGGAATATCAATGAAAAGCCTTATGGATACTGATGGAGTAGCTATTTTTGATAAAAATGGAGATTATATAAGATATAAGGAGTTTGATTCGCCTAAATTAGGTATGTCATATGGAGAAAATGAAAAATACACTGCAATAAACAACGCGGCAAGAGAAATTTCCGATAGATTTAATGCTAGTATTTATGGAAATATTAGTGTAAGAAAAACAAATGGTGATTTAATAAATTTTGAAAATAAAGAACAATTACAAGAGTATGTAAAAGATATGTATGGCAGAAATCCAAAAGAATATTTTGCAGAAATGAAGAATATGTATATGGATAAAACAGAAGAATTTAAAAAAGAAGAACAAAAATATATTCAAAAAAGAATAGAAGAACAAAAGGCTAAATTTACATCAATACAAAAACAATTTATTGCATCTCAAAAATTCCATGAAATAAGACTATTGAGAGAGGCATTTAAAAATGCTGCTGAAGAAGGTGCTGAAGTTGTTAGATTCCCATCGCCATATACACTTGCTGTTATTGAAGGGTATGTAAATAAAGAGGGAGAAAGTGGTGCGCCTTATGAAATAATTAGTGGCGATAGTGATAGCTTGGATTTTGGTGATGTAATAGATATGGATGGAAATAGATATTATGTTTTAGAATCAAGTTCATATAGAATAACAGTTGCTCCACAAGATTCAACATATTTATATAATATTAATGATTACAGAGATGGTGAGGCTGATAATAGATTATCTGAAATTAGATATGAAGCTGATAAACATTTTTATGATTTGGGTAAAATTACATTAGAGGAGGTTGAATCTTATGAACCTGATGAATATATGGGCGAAATAGCTAAAAAATTATTGCTAGAAAAATTTGAAACAGAAGAAGGTGATGTTATTGAAGAAATGACAATTTCATGGGATGATATTAGGTCAAAATTGTATGATAAATTATATGATGAATATAGCAATATGGATGCAAGTGATTTATTTGATGGGTTTGGAGATGTGTATATTGATGATTATGGTAGTCAAGTATTAGTAGTAGAAGGGAGAGGTCAAGTAGAAACATTAAATCAACCAAGTGAATATGAAGCAAGTACTACAGAGGATGATTTTGAAAACGGATTAAGTGATGATCAAAAAACAGTTGTTAATAAATATAAAGAATTAAATAAAATATTTGGAAAATTAAGAAAAGATTCTAGGTTTGTAAGAGATGACAATGAGATGGAATGGATTGAAACAAACATTACAGATGAAGACAAACAAAACCCAATTATTGCTTTCCAGCAAGAAGGAGGTAATATAAAAGGTGCTATTGATTTTATTAATGATAATAAAGCTTCAGTTTATGTATTTGATGGTGCAGATATTTCTACTTTGGCTCATGAATTTACAGGTCATTTAGGAAGAAGATTCCTTGAGAAATTGGCTGAAAGCAATGAAGCATTTAATAAGGATTATGAATCTATTAAAAAGTGGGCTGGGGTTAAAGATAATACTTGGAGTACAAGAGCAGAAGAGAAGTTTGCTAGAGCATTTGAAAGATATTTAAGGGAAGGTAAAGCTCCTACTAAAGCTTTGACAGCTGTATTTGAAAACTTAAAAAAATGGTTAACTCAAATATACAATACTATTAAAGGATCATCAATAGATATTGAGTTGACTCAAGAAGTTAAAGATGTTTTTGGAGGTTTATTAGGTGCAAAAGCGGAAGGAACATTAGCCGAACAGTACGAAAATATACCGAAAGAAAGCAAATTGTCAACAAAAAATGCTGTAAAAACTTTAATAAACGATAACTTTGAAGAGATTAAAAAACAATTAGAAAATAAAAAGATATGTCAGTAAAGTCATTATTAAGCCCTACTATGAAAAAGGGCATGCAAGAAGCTGTTTACATTGAATTGTATCAGTCTAATTTATGGAAGAGCCTAGCTAACCAATTTCAAAAATTAGGTTATTTTGGTAGTCAAAAGTATTTTTTAGCAGAAAGTGCTGAAGAATTAACCCATTATCAAATGCATGTTGAATTCATGAATGATATGGGCGATTGTGCAGATTTACCAAAAATTGATGCAGTTACAGAAAAAGTAAGCAATATTGGTGATGCACTTGATGCTGGATATAGTATTGAATTAGATGTATATAATCAATATAAAGAGTTTTATGAAAAAGCTCAAAAAGAAGATGTTTCTGTAGCTCAATATCTTTTACAATTTATTGAAATTCAACGCAAAGCAGTAGGTCATTATGGTGATTTATTGGCTAAATATAAAGTAGCAGAAACTACAAAAGAGTTGTTAGAGTTTGACCAACATATTGCGGACGTTTAAATTAAGAATCAATGGCAAGTTGTTTATATTACATTACTATAAATGGAGTTGAAACTCCAATGACTGAAGAAGAATTGAAAGCTTATCTTGAAAAAGGTGGGCTAGAAAATTTAATGCAAAGTGGTGATATAGACTTGTCTAAAATAAAAACCAAAGAAGATGCCGTACAAAAGCCAAGCGCAAAGAAAGTACTTCAACCTACACCGAGCGGAACTAGAGAAGCAGGGGGTGGACGTCCAAGAGTGGAACCAAGCGAGCAAGGGGAAGAAACTACCTTCCAAGCTGAAGGCGATGAAAAAATCCAAAGCCCAAGAGAAAGGAAAAAATCCATCTTAAACACTTTACTAGGAGCTAATTTGTCTGAAGAAACAAAGATGCTAATAGAAGAAAATGGTACTTATTTTCAAGCTAATATGGAGCAAGCTGAAATTGCAGCCAAATCAATTTTAGAAGAGATTGGTCTTGAAAATGCAATTGTAGCTGCTAAAACAAACGAAGTTCATCCTTCAGTAGGATCAGCAATATATGCAGAAGCCATAAATAGTCTTTGGTTACAAGAGCGACAATTAAGAAGCGAAGGCGAAACTAATAAAGCTGATGATATGGCTTTAAGGCAAGCCGAATTAATTAGTGACTATTCTGATATATCTACTAGTAGTGGTCAATGGATTGCTCAAATTAAAAGATTCTATAAAACTAGCCCATTAGGTGTTGTTAGAAAAATTAATACAGAAAGAAAAAAAGCTTTTGATGAAAGATTTGCTAAAGATAAATCATCATTCAATAGTTTATATCAACAAATAATAAAAGGAGAGGAAGTTCAGACTTATATAAAAAAGAAGGCTGAAGAAATTATTAAAGAAGATAGAAAGCAAGAAAGAAAAAATAAAAGAGATTCAGTATTTAAAAAAATAGATGATACAGCTAAATTATGGATTCAAAAATTAACTTCTAAATCTGCACAAGGCGCAGAAAAAATGGGAGTTGGTATTGAAGATGTAATTAATAAGGCAGCAGACGCTATGAAAAAAGCATACATAGCTGGAGAATCTATTACAGCTATAGTAGAAGATGCAATTGAATATATTTCCGATAAATTAGGTACAAACGAATGGGATATAGATGGTTTTAGAAAAGATTGGACTGATAAATTTTCGGAGGAGGCAGAAAAAAAAGAAAACAAA